>CAYYMA010000007.1:0-18592 GCA_964472805.1 uncultured Methanomassiliicoccales archaeon
TCAAGAAAACTTCCGGATGTGTATATTTTTACAAAAGGTTCGCCGTCATATCTCTCCATGACACGATTTAACTGTGCCAGCAGTTCATATTCACCGATCTGTGGCATAGACGCGGAATTATAACCGCACATTGTACAACCACCTGTCTTCGACCAGCGACATCCGCTTGTACGTAAGATAGCTACCATGGCGTCAACGACTTTCCCGGACGAAATGTCCTTCTCCTTCCAAACCGCCTCGGGCTCCGATGGATTCCTGTCTTTCATAACATTACTCCAATCGCCGACTGCATTATATTCTTTCCTGAAATTAATGACTTGAATCCCTTATTTTATTCATTGATGACTACACGAGCGTATGAACAATACGGAATCACTTCCATATGTTCGTCCTGTGCATATTTTAATGCAGCATTTACTAGGATTCTACCGAAACCTCGATTTCTGAAACTTGGATCGACCACTGTATGATGGATGTCGATGGTTCCCGATTCCTTGTCATATGTAAGATACCCTGCCTCCTCACCATCCGTGTATATTTTAAAAATACAGTTCACAATATCATGTTCTACTTTCTCTACCATGTATGTGTAACCAACTACCAAAGATTTTATCGTTTCCGCAGGCGTCTTTTGACTACGAAAATAGGCAGTGACCGGGAAACGTTAATAAGACCGATAATAATCCCCGTTCGGTAAGCCATATGGCTAAAAAAATAATAATCATAGGTTCAGGGGCTGCTGGAATGACCGCAGCTTCTTCCGCCAGAAAATTTGACAGTGGTTCAGATATAACGATCATAACCGAGGATGAGGACGTTGCGTACTCGCCTTGTGCGATCCCCTGGGTACTGGAAGGAAAAAACAGCTGGGACCGCATAGTTATGCATGATCCCGAATACTATTCTAAAGAGAAGAATATCGATATTCTTACGAGAACTAAGGCCGATTCCGTCGATGCAGAATTAAAAGAGGTTTCTGCCGGCAGTAAGAAATACAAATACGACTCACTTATAATCGCTACTGGCGGTAAAGTTTTTATTCCTCCTATTAACGGCATAGATCTAGAAGGCGTGTTCACATTACGTACAGTAAGAGACGGTAAGAATATCGAAGCCTGTATGAAAAAGACTGATAGAGTGGTTATCGCTGGAGCAGGCGTCATCGGTTTAGAGATGGCGGTCGCTCTGCACAACACTGGTAAAAAAGTCACTATCATTGAAATGATGGATCAGGTCATCCCGCGAATAGCTGATAGAGATATGGCGGCTTCGATACAGAAACATCTGGAAGAAATGGGTATCGAGATAGTTCTAAAAGCTCCAGTAGAAGAGGTACTTGGAGACAAAACTGTCAGGGCCATCAAGGCCGCAGGGAAAGAATACTCTTGTGGAATGGTTATATTTGCTACGGGGGTTCGTGCTAATCTTGACATTCCTAAAGAATTAGGGTTCGACATCGGGCAGCTCGGTGCTGTTACGGTATCTCCTACACTTCAACCTTACAAGAGAGGTCGTCTCGTCAATGATATTTATCTTGCAGGCGATCTTATACAATGCCAATCTGCGGCGGTTCCTGGTCCCACTATGAGCCAACTTGGATCATCGGCTGTTAGACAAGGAGCTATCGCAGGAAGGAACGCAGCAGGCGATACGGCTATGCTTGGACCGACCGCAAGCCCATGGATCAGCGTGATTGGCGATCTGCAGATCGCTGGAACGGGAATGTCCCAGGGTCTTGCGTCATGGTATGGAATATCCATAGTTGAAGGAGTGGCGGAAGGCCTCACCAAAGCTAGATATTCACCTGGAGGAAAAAAGATCATTGTGAAAATATCCGCTGAAAAATCATCTCATAGAATCGTAGGTTCCCAGATACTCGCAGGCGAAGATGCCAACGGACGGATCAATTGGCTTTCTTCAGCAATACTTTCAGGCATAACGGCCGAAGGTTTTCTTGCTCTGACCGAAAATGCATACTGTCCGCCTACTTCAACAGTAAAGGACGTCGTACTATCTGCCGTTGAGGACCTGGTACGCAATCTTAGTAGCTGATAAAATGGATTACTCTGAATATAAGCAAATCTACAACGGCCTGAAAAACGCGGCTGATGTCAAAACGTTGGAAGAAGAGGGATACGACAGAAGAATGCTCGAAACCATGTTCACCCAAAAGACAACAAGAGATGTAAAGAAAAGATTCTACGTTGTCAAAAAGAACGCTAAATACATGCTGAAGGACTGGAAAAAAGGAGTGACCTTAATGGAACTCGCAGATAAAAATCGATTTCCTCCTATCTTGACAGCAATGATGATATTCCAAGAGGACGGCACATCAAAGAAGGAATTCTGGGATTTGGTTCGCAATCCAGAAAAACTACAAAGCGATGATGCAGCCGAAGAATTACGCGAGGTCACAGAGAACGATCTCATCTATTCACCTTACGGCAATCAAAAACAAAAAGAAAGAGGCGAATGGGGTGAAGAACTTCTTCAGAACTGGCTTGACGAACAGGGCCTTTCATATCGAACTGAGAACGACCTTCGCGGAGAGTTCGGAAAAACACCGGACAGCCTACTGGACAAACCTATGCTGTACGAAGGAAAGAAGATCTACTGGATCGAAAGTAAAGCCTCCTTCGGAGACAATATAGAATTCAGATTTAATTCACGTAAACAGCTGATACCGTATACGCAGATTTTCGGCCCAGGCATAGTGGTTTATTGGGTTGGATGTCTAAACGATTTGGAAATGCCAGAGGGCGTTTACGTCACAGATATTTCTATATTGGACAAGAAACTAGAACCCATAGAAGAGTCGACCGAGTGAATCACTCGGCCTCTTCTCTAAGTTCGCCCATAGTCGCATCTCTCTGAGCTACGGCGTTGTGCTTGTGAATAGATTCCTCCGACTCACTTCTTACTACGATCTCAGTATCATCAGGCAATTCAGGGAATGATTCGACTATCCTCTTTAACACACCGCGGACGACGTCTTCAACAAACTTTGGATTTTTATGGGCGTTTATAACTACCATTCCCTCGTCTTCCCTTTTGAGAAGCTCATAAGTCGGTGATGAAAATGAATCCTCGATCATTTTGATTAGTTCGTCAGCTTCAACTTCGTATCCTTCGTTGGTCGTAACGATAGCCGAGCAGATATTCCTCTGGTTGTGAGACATCACTGGATTTTCAGAAGAACAGTTGGTAAGTTCTGTAACGGTCTGTTGAGCACAAGGACATGCAGTCATTCCGATAGCTTCGGCACCGATAGTCTTCCTAATACCTTTGTTGCGGTCAGCCAATGCTCTAGCGGTAAGTTTGTACACCTCATAGGTCTCCCTTCCATTGGGAGTCTTACTTGGTTTGAAATAATCTGTCGTTATGGAAACACCAGCGACATGAGCATACTCGTGCTGCACCAACAATTCCTTGCATATCTTTACAGCCGCTGCTTCAAGACTTGAAACAGGCTTTTCAATACTGTTAATGGCCACTTCGGTGACAACGGCCACGTTACGGGACATATGGGAACCTTTCTGTTCCGCTGGAAGATCTACGAAAATATCAATATTACAGTTAAGAGCCCTGTTGAGCTGGCTGTTTACGCCGTCCCTTTTTACAAGAATAGGTTTCTTAACATCGGTAACACCGACCCTGGTCAATCTGAAACTTGACTCGGCTTTCCCGTACTGGACATCACACTTTAAACTCATGTGTTGTTCAGTAAACATGACTCGACTTAAAATATATACGTCTACCAATTATCTGGTAATTTGGTGATCCGATGGTATATTGCGGTATAGATGAGGCAGGACGGGGCTCGGTCATGGGACCACTGGCTGTCGGAATAATTAGAACAGATTCGGATGAGGGCCTGTTATCTCTCGGCGTAAAGGATTCAAAAAAGCTCACTCCTAAAAAAAGGGAATCCATCTACGAAGATTTGGTGGGAAGCTACGACACATACGTCGTAGAAGTATCAGCTTCCGAGATCGACGAATTACGAAAAGATATCTCACTGAACGAAATAGAGCTGAATATGTTCGTCGAAGCTTTCAACAAACTTACCGGAGACGTAGCGTATGCAGACTGTCCGGATGTTAATGAAGCAAGATTTTCACTATCTATGTCGAGAAAATGTACAGGTCGTATCGTAGCAGAACATAAAGCAGACGACAGCTATCCTGTCGTATCGGCAGCCTCTATAATAGCCAAAGTTACAAGGGACCGGCGCATCACAGAAATCTCCGAAGAATTTGGAAAAAATATCGGAAGCGGCTATCCAAGTGACCACATAACGATGGATTTTATAGAAAAATGGATAAAAGATAACGGGTTTCCTCCGTTCAATACAAGGTGTTCATGGGAACCGGTTAGACGCTTGATGTCCCTTGCGGCGAACACTAAAATCAGTGATTGGTGAATTTATGAGCATACAGGAACAGATTGAATACATAATTGTTGAATTCAACAAAAGAAGTAACGAAGATGAAAAATTTCACAGGGACTTGGCACACCTAACCAAAGTCTTCATGATAGACCTAGAGTCAGAAGCGTACAGCATGAAATTGGAAAACTCTCAAGTCAGTAACTTTAAAACCGAAAGGGTAGAGAATGCGGACATTGTTCTAATATCTACACCGGAAACCATCAAAAGCATGATCAGCGGCGAACTTAGGCCTATGAGAGCATACATTACTAAGAAAATCAAGATTAAAGGGAACATACACGACCTTATGTTCTTAAAAAAGTTTTTTTGAACACTTTAAAAGAGCCGTTCTTTCATAAGAATTAAATACGGCGTTCGGTTAGAGCGACCTATAGCGAGGTAGGGTAGCCAGGATATCCCGTCGGGCTCATAACCCGGAGACCGGTCGTTCAAATCGACCCCTCGCTACCATCTTTTTATTTTATTTTTTTAATAGCCAGTGCTTTGTTACTGAACAGAATACACAATATTTTTTAATTACGTGATGTCCATTTTGATCGTACGGTTGTAAAAGTTATTAAAAATACGAACAAGAAAATGTGTTTTATTACAAATAATGAAAATAAATCCAATTAAGATCGGTATAACATAAAAATGTGGCTTGACAGATATTCTAAAAAGTGTAGAACACAGCTTCCGCTAAAAGAACACCTATTCAAGCTATTACAATAAAATCAAAGCAGTGATTTAGCTTCTTCTGGGGACATCTCGAGAGCCTTGAGCATGTACGAAAGTGCCTTTTTCTTGTAAGGGATCAAAGCCTTCTCTATAGCAGCCGTTGCCTCGGGAGGACTGTCATCAGGAATATCACCGTAGTTTGCCATTATCACATTGTAGTACTCGATAGCAAACTCGGAATACAGAGCAGGAGAACGGGATTCGTCCATTTCTGCTGCCTCGTTATAGAGCTTCTCAGCGATATCGAACTTGTTTACCGATATACAGAAAAGGCCGTAGGACTGGTAATAATCAACGTTCTCAGGATCAAGCTCGCAAGCTTTCTCGTAAGCATCGATTATCTCATCTGTCTTAATCTTCGCACCAAACATACCAGATGCGTAGTTACCACATTCGGCACGTGCATACCAGCATTCTGCGTCTTTCGGATACTCTTCTGTTAATTTCTTAAATTGAGAATATGCTTTCTTGAAGTCGCCTTCGTCCATTGTCTTCATTGCCGCGGCGATTTTTTTGTCTGCAGTAGCGTCTGCCATAATATCAAAGAGTAATTAGACGACTCGCTTAAATGCTTAACCCTTCAAGACCATTAATTGATATAATGACATTACACTATATGACCCATAGTTCTATGTACAGCTTCAAAGACGATCTTAGAGAAGATGGTTTCACGGTAACGGCTATCCCCGTTCCTACACCTTCTTTGAAAGCAAAGGAATTTCGAGCCATTTGCGATAAAGACAAGTGCAGCGGTTATAAAACGAACTGGGGTTGTCCTCCTGGCGTTGGTACATTAGAAGAAACTGCTGAACTACTTAGATCCTATTCTGAAGCGTTCCTAGTAAGGAAAAAATATATGCTTGATCCAAAGGACTTGGAAGCAACTGGAGCAGCATCCGAAGATATCGCAGCATCCTGTAGACGTGCGGCCGATAGGATACGTCCGTTCGCTAAGGTCAAAGTACTAGGGTGCGGAAAATGCCGCTACTGCGGTATTTGTACATACCCAGACGATGAATGCCGTTATCCTGACCAGAAAATCGATTCAGTCAGTGGCTATGGCTTGGACATTAACGATGTGTTAGAGCAGATCGGATCTAAATTGATATTTGAAACAGACTCTATGACAACTAACGTCATCATACTTATCGGCAGTGTCCGTTCCTGAAAAGATTATAATATCCTCACACGTACGGGAGTAACGAGCAGCAATGGATAGAGAAACCGTAAAAAAGGTGGCACACAGCGCTCATCTGGAACTCACAGAAGAAGAGCTCGATAGATTCAGCGAAGACATAGGCAAAATTTTGGAATACTTTGCATTACTTGACGAAGCTCCAGAGTGCAAAGAATTTGGGCTTGATCCCATAGATGTTACTGATGTCCTTAGAGACGACGTTCCACACTTGGACATAGACCCAGCCTCATTACTTGAAAGAATGGACACCTATGAGAACTACATTAGGGGGCCGAGACTTCTATGACGTTGTTCGATCTTACTTCACTACCCAAGATCAATGAAAAATATCAGATGTTCAAATCGATGACATCCGAAACAGATATGAAAGACGCAAAGTTCCTTTTTTCTGCGAAAGACAATTTGACGTCCAAAGATATGGAGACCTGTTGCGGGTCAAAAATCTTAGAAGGTTATTATCCTCCCTTTGATGCCACTTCCGTCGGCGATATGAAGGCCGCAGGAGGCCTGTTGATAGGAAAGACAAATATGGACGAATTCGGTTTCGGTACTTTCTCAACTAACTCCGCCTTTGGCGTTCCAAAAAATCCATACGATATCGATAGGTCCTGTGGAGGTTCTTCTGGAGGTGCCGCCTGTGCCGCTGCCGTTATGGATGGTCACATATCGATAGGCGTTTCCACCGGCGGATCCATATGCGGGCCAGCAAGTTTTTGCGGAATATATGGCATAGTGCCAACATACGGACGAGTTTCTAGATACGGATTACTGGATTGCGGTAATTCACTGGATAAGATCGGAATTTTATCATCTAAAGCCACTGACATGGAAAAATACATACGGGTCATGGCGGGACCAGACCAGAAAGATACGACGTCCTGCATGCAACCCGAAATAAGTAAACGTAGAAAACTAGAATCGGTGGCTGTGCCAGAAGATATCTTAAATAACGTTTCAGAAGATGTTAAAAAAGCGTTCGATGATGGACTTGAGATACTGAAAGAGATGGGCACAGATGTCAAAACAGTAAAAATGTCTTCCATAAAGTACGCGGTACCAGCCTATTCGGTTATAGCGACTGCAGAAGCTTCGACCAACCTTGCACGTTATTGCGGTATGCGCTACGGACAACAAAAAGGTGATCTTTCGCTCAAGTTCGACGATTATTTCACTTCATTCCGTTCACAATACTTCGGCGAAGAAACTAAAAAAAGGATACTGATAGGAACGTATACGAGAATGGCGGGGCTCATAGACCGTTATTACAACAAAGCCCGCATGGTACGCCAGTTGATAATCGATGAATATCGTTCCGTACTGAAAGAATATGACGCGATCCTTACACCTACGATGCCATTTGTTTCACCGAAATTTACTGACGTTTCCAAAATGTCCGTTGTAGAATCCTATAAAACTGAAATACTTACAGCACCACCGAACATCGCTGGAATGCCTCATTTATCAGTACCTTGTGGTTACGATCCCAACGGAATGCCTATAGGAATGCAGTTTGTTGCAGATCAATGGGACGAAGGATTGTTATTCTCCACCGGCGAAGATTGGGAAAAGAAATTTGATTTCGTAAAACCAGAGGTGTTAGTATGAAGATTGGACTTGAGATACACGTTCAGCTTCCCACAAGATCCAAACTGTTCTGCTCGTGCCCTACCACCGATGCTCCAGCACCTAACACTCACATCTGCCCCGTATGTTTAGGATTTCCTGGTGCACGGCCTACGATGAACAGGAAGGCCCTGGAATACGGCATACTTCTTTCAAAAATGCTAGGATGTGACATTGAAGATACTACAAGGTTCGCTCGCAAGGTCTATTTTTATCCAGATAACGCAAAGAACTATCAATTAACCCAGTTCGACCACCCCATAGGTGGAAAAGGCATGTACTATCTTAACGGAAAAAAGCCGATACGTATTACACGAATCCAAATAGAAGAAGATCCAGGAAAGACAAAGAGGGTCGGCGATCTTTCTTCGTTGATAGATTACAACCGCTCAGGTATTCCGTTAGCTGAAATAGTAACGGAGCCCGATTTATCGACACCTGCTGAAGCAAGAGAATTTTTAAGGCAACTGATACGCGATATTCGATATACGATAGACCTTCCCGACGACGGGGAACGCAGTATACGTTGCGACTGTAACATTTCCGTAGGAACTGAAAGATGTGAAGTAAAGAACGTAACTGGACTAAAGAACGTTGAACGTGCACTTACTTACGAAGTGATCAGACAGACCAAGCTATTGAGGGCCGGCAATAAGATTGTGCGTGAAACCAGACGTTTCGACGAAGACCGCGGAGTAACTATATCCGTCAGGAAAAAAGAACTAGAGGCGGATTACGGATACTTGGACGAACCAGATCTAGGGGTTTTCAACGTCAAAGAACTGATTGATAAGTTACACATCAAAGAAAGTCCACAGAACATGATACTACGTCTTACGAAAGAGTACGGACTGGATGAAAAAGCCGCGAAGCAATTTGTCTCTACGTCTGTAGATATGGCGACCCTATTCGAAAAGTTGGCTAAAGCAACCGATACTGATACTGCTAAATCCTTCACATCTGGATCTATAAGTTCAGGATGGAGGACGTTCGAGGGACGGGGCGGCGGCGATACTTCAGAAATAATAAAAATAATAGAAAGGTTCAAGATCAACGAGATTACCGATACGGAGACCAACCTGAGGATCAAGTCTTTCCTTACTGGAGAAGATATTGAAACCGTTTCAGCTGGTTCGACAGATCTAGATGCGATTATATCAGAATATTTAAACGAGAATATATCCGTCATCGAAGATTACCAGAAGAACGAAAAGGCAGCCAACCGCGTTATCGGTCATGTTATGAAACAGACTGGTGGAACGTATTCGTCCTCAGATATCGTAGAGTCTACGAAGAGACTGATCAAAGAAAAACTTTGATCAGTCTTCTTCAAAATCCATATCAATATCGTCGATAGACAAAGACATTATCTGAAGCTCTTCGAGTTTCTCTTCTGGAACTTTAGCAGGCGAGTTGTCCAGCAACGATACAGCCTTCTTGTTCTTAGGAAACGCGATAACGTCACGAATAGTATCTTTTCCTAAAAGGATCGATATGAATCTGTCTACTCCTATGGCTATACCACCATGAGGAGGCGCACCGTAACTTAGGGACTCGATGAAAAACTCGAACTCTTGCTGGATATCCTCATCCGATTTACCGGTCTTTGCAAATACGGCTTTTTGAATGTTGGGATCGTTTATCCTTAAGGATCCTGAACCGAGCTCATTCCCGTTCAGACAGATATCAAAACATGCACCCATACATCCATCGTCGTCGATATCCCCAAGGGGCTTAACGAAGGGGTGATGGAATGGATCGTGCTTACCGGAAACGGGATCTATCTCGAACATCGGGCAATCAACGAGCCATAAGAATTGGAACGTGTTCGCAGGTATCAGACCAAGATCTTCAGCAATCTTGACCCTGAGGGCACCTCCGCTCTCGTATGTCGATTTCCATGGTCCAGCGATAAGGAACAATATGTCGCCCTCACCCGCACCAAGAGCGTTCTTGATGCCTTCGAGTATCTCAGGCGTAAAATATTTGGTTATATTACTGGTAGGAACGCCGTTCTCGACTTTCATCCATGTTAGACCTCCCAGGCCTACTTTTTTGGCGTAATCGATGTAACGGTCTATGTCGTTACGACCTACAAGTCCTTTCGATAATTCTGCCGTTATATTCAATCCAGCAACTATGCCGCCGGCCTTCATGATCCTTTGGAATATCTCGTAAGGAACGTCTTTAACAACGTCCATTAGTTTTACGAATTCAAGTCCGTATCTAATGTCTGGCTTGTCCGTACCGAAACGCTCCATCGCGTCTACATACCCGATACGAGGGAAGGGAGTTTCAAGCTTTTTGTTGTAAAGACCTTGCCAAACAAAAGAGATTAGTCCTTCGATGGTGTCTTGAATATCTTTCTCTTCGATAAAGGACATTTCCATGTCCAATTGTGTGAACTCTGGTTGACGATCTTTTCTAGAATCTTCGTCGCGGAAACATCTTGCGAACTGGTAATATCGATCGATACCGCCGACCATGAGCATCTGTTTGAAAAGCTGTGGTGACTGCGGTAGTGCATAAAACTTACCAGGATGTACTCTAGAGGGAACGATGTAATCTCGTGCACCTTCAGGAGTGGATCGTGCAAGTATAGGTGTCTCCACCTCGAGGAATTTAATCGATTCTAGATACTGTCTAGCTAAACTCATGAATTTGCTCCGTACGGTAAGAGCTTCGATCATCTCTGTGCGTCTAAGGTCAAGATATCTGTATTTCATCCTGACATCCTCGTTCGGAAGAACCCCTTCTTTTTGATCCCCTACTTCGAAGGGCGGTACCTTGGATCTTCCCAAGACCTCTGCTTCAGATATCAAAATTTCAATTTCACCAGTTGGATTACGTGCATCCGCCGTACCTTCCACTCTATCACGAACGACACCGCTAATAGAAACTACAGATTCACGTGTGAATCCTTTCATAACATCAGCTACACGTTCCGCATGGGCCTCCGATGAAAGGTCTGCAGGATCAAATACTATCTGAGTAATTCCGTATCTATCGGCAAGATCGATGAAAACGACTCCGCCGTGGTCCCTTGAGAACCTAACCCAGCCCTGAATGCAGACCTCTTTTCCAAGGTCAGACTTCCTAAGCTCTCCGCAGGTGTTTGTTCTCTTCATGTAGTTTATCTCCAATTTGAACTAGAATCAGCTAATCGTTAGAATATATAATAATTATTGCAGACATATTCGTCGAATACTTCTTTCGTGCTACAAAAAATCTGTAAAGATACTGAATAACAATAATATCGAATGGTTTAGACTTCACATTTTGATTTACAGATCAGGGGTTTTTTCTGAATGTGAAATGATGTCAGGAATAAAATCAAAAGGATCTTTTGTTATACTTAGCACAACGGCTGTGTTAGTCTTCTTAACGCCGGGTTGAGAATTTATGAACTTTACCGTTTCAGAAAAATCTTTTCTGTCCATGCAAGCTACCCAAGCGATAGCATCACTATCGCCAGTCACATCAAATATTCCAATTATCTGAGGAACCTTGCTGAGATTATCAAGCACTTCAATGAGATTATCAGTATGGATATGAACTATACCCATGTACTCGAAGCCAAGCTTCATGTAATCAATCTTAGCCCGATATCCTCTGATAATCCCTTTATCTTCCAGGTTCTTGACCCTCTGTATCAAAGTGGTCGGATGAACGCTCAGTTGTTTGGCGAGCTGTCTGTAAGAGCCTTGGCTAGATTTGCACATAAGGTCCACTATGCGCTTATCCAGTTCGTCCATACTCTGAAGTCCCGACATTCCTCACCCTTCCCGTGTTAAATCCATTCCGTATATTTATTAGATAGCGGTTATTTCATAAGATACTATGACAGAGGAATTATTCAGACAGGACGGTTATCAATTCGAGTTCCAAGCCAAGGTTGTTTCAGTCGATGGTGAACTCGTATCGTTGAACCGCACGGCGTTCTATCCCGGGGGTGGAGGCCAAGTATGTGATACTGGCACCATCAATGATATTGTAGTAACAGAGACTTTTTACAACGAAAAAGGAGACATCGTTCACAGGATACCAGGTAATGATCTTACTGTCGGAGACGAAATATGGGGCGGAGTAGACTGGAAAAGACGATTAGATCTAATGATGGGGCATACTGGCGAGCATTTACTGTTTGGATCACTGAGTAAAGAAGTACCAGGACTAACAATAACAAAGATTTTCATATCGCCTGAAAGTAAATACGTAATCGTAAACGAGGATATTGAATGGGAATCCATTCGTAAAGCGATGCACACTGCCAACAACGCCATACGTGAAAACTTAACTGTGTGTAAAGTATTTATGAGCAGAGAAGACCCAGACCTCGAAAGCAAAGTACGAATAAAATTAGACCACATACCCGAAGATGAAGAGATATCCGTTGTGGCCATCGGCGATATCGACTATTCTGCCTGTAGCGGAATACATGTGATGGAAACTTCCGAGATCGGGATGATATTTGTCGACAGAAAGGTTTCCGCAGGTAAAGATGGAGTTGCAATACATTTCAAAGTTGGGGATTCTGCGATAGATTCTGCAATGGATCTTGCTAGCATATGTTTACAGGTCACTGAGGCTGCAGATAGTAAGCCAGAAGATATCGTGAAAACCGTGACAAATATGAAAAATGAGATAGAATTGTCTCGCATATCACTTAAAGAATTATCGGAAAACGTTCTTTCGTCTCTAAAATCTAAAGATGTGAACGGAGTCTCTGTTTACAGTGCCCTTCTTCCCAGCATGGATAAAAGGGTAATAACTGAAACAGCAGAAAGATTGAAAGAAGCGGGCAATATTGTTATATTTGTTTCTAAGGGAGAAACGACGTCAATAATTTTAGCATCTGGCTCACCGAAGGTCGATTGTAAAAAGATCATTACTGAAACACTAAAAAAATTTGAAGGACGAGGCGGCGGAAAAACGGATTTTGCACAGGGCGGTATCCCAGATCCTGTAAAGGCAAAGGAACTCCTCGATATTTTGAAGAAATCTGTGACGGAGTCTCTTTCTTAAGCAATATTAATTAAACATGTCGTCAATCGTGGTATATACATGGCTAAAGTAAATCAGCGTCAAATGAAGCAGGCTATGAAAAAGATGGGTATTAGCCAGTCCGATATCCCAAACGTGTCTGAAGTAATAATCAGAACCAGGGACAACGAGATTGTAATAACTAACGCCCAAGTGGTCTGCATAGATATGAGTGGTACAAAATCTTACCAGGTAACAGGCACAGATATGACCCGTCCGCTTACGTCGGATCCGGGAGAATCGGTGCTTCAGATACCCGAAGATGATGTCCAATTGGTAATGTCCCAGACGGGATGCACCAGAGAAAAAGCAATGGAAGCTTTGGAGGCTGTAGATGGACAGCCCGCAGAGGCCATAATCAAAATAGTTTCGGAGTGAATAATATGTGTTTGGCAATGCCCGGTAAGGTCGTAGAGATTAATGGTGACACCGCAGAAATTGATTTCGGCGGAGTGATCAAACAAACGAACATATCAATGGTTGAAGCTACAGTCGGACAGTGGGTAGTGATCCACGCCGGATTCGCAATAAATGTCATGGATGAAGAAGACGCTCAAGAGACCTTGGCTCTCTGGAACGAGTTCCTCGACCACGATGGCGTAACATACCAGTGATCAGTAAAATACCGATTATGATACGTAGCTTCAGCCTACGCCATATTGCGAAGGTTCGTTCACAACTTCATCTTTTACGGGAAAAAATCTTAGATGTGCGATCGTTAGAGACGCCCTTTTTGGCCTTGTGTATCTTAGCATCATCTCTTTTTTTATCTCCTTTTAGAATGAACCTCAATCTGAATTAATTGATATATAAAAATGGATAAAATGTTTGTTGTAAAAAGTTTGATCGTCTGTACAAAGATCAGATATCGGGCTCCAACTTTTCAATCGAGGACCTAACATCTAAAGTCTGGTATGCCATCTTTATGCCGTTCTCCTTGAACTCTTTAAGAGCACGTTCCCTCAAGGAAGCTTCGATACCCCATGAATCCTCGTAATTGTAAACAAATGCAGCTAGCCTGATCTTTATCCCAGATGGCGTAATATCCGTAGCACGCGCAAATGGCATAAAGACAGTCCCGTCCTTAATTATACCCGGGTGTTCCATGGCTGCATCAGAGAGCAGTTTCTTGGCTAACGTAATATCCGCATCGCGAGTTACCTCCAAAAACAGATTGAATCTGTAGATTAGATTCTCTCCAGTCATGTTGGTGATATAACTGGATGCAACTTTGTCGTTAGGCATAGTGATTATCTCCTCGTTCCATGGGGTCTTGAACCAAGTGGTCATGATTCCCACTTTTTGAACTTTAAGTTCAACAGAATTGTCGATTTTTACATAATCTCCTTCCTTGAACGGACGGGTAGTCAGTAAAGTGATTCCACTGAAGAACTGCCTAAGCATACTCTGGGCTCCTAACGAAAGGGCTAAACCTGCAATACCAGCACCTGCAACGATGCCGACTAGGTCCGCTCCAAGTAAAGAAAATATGAAAGCAACGGCGATCGTAACTATGATTATCTTACCTATCATGTTGAACAGGGGGATGAGCGTTTGATCGACTACTCCTGGGCCACCATCTGGCCCTCTCCGAGAGAAAACGTGTTCTACAACAACAAGATAAATTTCCCAAAGTAACAATGCACCCAATAAGACATACAGTATGGCCGCTACCCTTCCTGAGAAATCAATCACATACTCGGACGCACCCAATACTTTCAATGCTTCATAAAAACCGTATATGATAACTACAGAAAATATCATCTTGCGAGCAGATTTTACATTATTTCTGTTTATTGTTTTACGACCCCTTAGCGGGAAATGCATTATTCCGGGGATTATCGCCTTAATCATTAATACGGCTATGAGGAACCATATTACCATCGTAATGATGGCTGATGCGATAGGATTGTCAAAAGGTTCAGGCAGTGTATTCGGAAAAACACCCATGATCTTGTTAAAATAACCAGATGCAGAAAGATTGGAAGATATCTCAAAATGGACAGTCTCCGTTACCGTGTAATCTGAAATATCTCCGATGATATGCATCTTGATGGTAAGATCCCCTACACCCTGACGCGTAAATTTGTCTGTGGAGAATTTCATGTCGATATTATCAAAGTCTGATGCTTCAATAATTCTAGTCTGGGGAGTGCCTATATAATTTATATTTTCTGAATCTTTTGCGTTAATAGTCACACTCCATTTGGCAGAGGAAGTGTTGGTTATAACAACTCTAATTTCCACTTCCTCACCAGCGTTTAACCTGATTGGATTATATTCTGGATCCAAGGGATCATTAACGACCGGGAGCCCTTCGAAGAGTAGTTTTATTTCGCCTACGTTCGGTTGCTCTGCCGCTTGCACTTCAGGCATTAACATAGGTGCCGCTAAAAGTGCTATGAGCACGGCAACCAATGCCATGATCGGAATCTTATGCTTCATAAGGGGACATGGGTCACCTTTAATAAAATGCTCAGTCATTTTGTATCTATTCGTGCGAACTATACAACAAATCTTAAAACAAACAGTCAATACGGGTAATATATGATACTTATCAAACTGGGAGGGAGCGTCATTACTGACAAGACCCAGTATAGAAAATTCAATAAAGAACGGGTTTCAAGGCTCTGTTCGGAGATCAAAAGTTCTGGACAAAAAGTCCTCATAGTCCACGGTGCAGGGTCTTTTGGCCATGTACTTTCAAAACAGAACGACCTGCAGAACGGATTCGTTACTGAAGAACAGATACCTGCGGCTGCGATGGTACAGTACGATGTAAGAGACCTAAGCCAAATGGTCGTAAAGGAGATGTTGGAAGCAGGAATTCCCGCCGTATCAATTCCCCCAGGATCGTGCTTTGTGATGGATAACGGTAAAATCGTAACTACAGAAATGGAAGCCATCAAAAGACTCTATGAACTGGGAATAATGCCCGTGACGTTCGGTGACGTTGTTACCGACCGAACAAAAGGTTTCGGAATATGTTCTGGCGATCAGCTGATGGAGATACTTGCTGAACTTTTTGATGCTCATAAAATAATATTCGTTTCAGATATCGACGGACTTTATACTGCAGACCCTAAGAACAACAAAAAAGCCAAGATGTTCGGGTCAGTGAACGCTGAAACATTGAAGAATATTAAATCAGAGAGCAACATTGACGACGTAACCGGGGGAATACGCTCTAAAATGGAAGCAATGTTAAGAATGAGCACAGCCGACCGAGACTGTGTGCTACTCAACGGCACTGTCGAAGGAAGGCTCGGAGCGCTCCTGCGTGGAGAAACGGTTACCTGTACGGTTGCAAAAGGCGGGATTCAATGACTATCAAAAACAGAAAAGCTGAGCACATGAAGATCACCCTTAATGAAAAAGTAGCTCCAGGTTACTGCTATTGGGATGATATTAAACTTGTACACAACGCCCTGCCAGAAATAAACGCGGACGATATAGATATGGGCGTCACAATATTCGGCAAAAAACTAGAATTCCCTCTTATTGTCACAGCAATCACCGGGGGATTCGAAGGTGCAAAGAAAATCAACGCCAATATTGCGGAAGCGTGTGCGGATCTTGGTATCGGAATGGGCATAGGAAGCGAAAGGGCTGGGATAAACGGAATAGAATTAGAAAGCTACAGTGTCGTAAAGGACTATGATGTGCCGTTAATAATAGGCAACGTCGGAGCACCGCAGCTGGTTCCTCAGCACAGTAAGGACAATATCACCATCGACGGCATAGGCGTTGCTAAAGACTTGGTAGACGCAGATGTGGTGGCTATACACCTGAACTATCTGCAAGAAGCAATACAACCCGAAGGAGATACCAATGCCAAAGGATGTTACGACATGATACGTGACATTGCACAGGAATATCCGATTATTATAAAAGAGACAGGAGCCGGAATATCCCGAGATGTTGCCGCCAGATTAAAAGGCACGGGAATACTGGGAATAGATGTTGCCGGAATGGGCGGAACGAGTTTCGCAGGCGTGGAAATGTACCGCGCTCTGGAGATTGATGATCGAATACGTACAGGAATGGGGCAGACCTTCTTTGACTGGGGAATTCCGACACCTGCATCTCTTATCGAAGCAAGATGCGGCCTTCCTTTGATAGCTTCCGGAGGGATACTTGACGGAGTACACGTTGCTTGCAGTCTAGCCATGGGTGCAAGCTCTGCTGGTGTAGCACACGCTGTACTAAGAGAAGCCACCGAATCTGCAAAAGCAGTAAAAGACAAACTTAATCTTATCAAAGAGGAACTAAAGGTCGCAATGTTGTTGACCGGATGTTCCGATATCAGACAACTTTCCAGAGCTAGGTACGTTGTGCTAGGCGAGACCAGACAATGGTTAGAGGGACTTGAATGAACGCAAAAGAATATCTACAGAAAATCTCGGAAGAGCTTGACGCTCCGATGCAAAAATACATCGAAAACGAGGAACCAGCGGACTTGATCGAAGCCACACGGCAATATCCGTATAACGGCGGAAAAAGAATGAGGCCCGCAATGGCGATTGCTTGTTGCGGAGCTGTCGGAGGCGACAGGTCCAAAGCTGTTCCGTTGGCGGTAGCTGTCGAATATATACACAATTTCACCTTGGTCCACGACGACCTAATGGACGGTGACGAAACACGAAGAGGACTACCTACGATCCACGTCAAATACGGAATGCCTACAGCAGTTCTAGCTGGAGACGCTTTATTTGCAAAAGCTTTCCAGATAATTGCTGACCTAGATGTTCCAGATAAAGCTATGCGTGGAGTCCTAAAATATGTTACAAAGGCCGTTTGGGACCTGGCCCGAGGACAACAGATGGATATCAGCAACGAAGGTCGCATCGTTACCGAAGAGGTCTACATAGAAACGATTAGACTTAAGACCGCTGTACTGTTTGCAGCCGCAGCAGCAGGCGGTGCAATAGTCGGAGGTGCTGACAAAAAGACCGTTGAGGCGATCAACGAATATGCCGTCGACCTAGGTCTAGGATTCCAGATGTACGACGATTATTTAGGAATCGCAGGAGACTCTTCAAAGACTGGGAAATCCGTCGGAAACGATATTCGTAAGGGTAAATGCACCGTAATGGTCACCCACGCAGTCAAGAACATCAAAGAACTCAAAGATCTCGAAGAATTCAAAGGCATACTCGGTAAAACGGATGCCAGTGAGGACGAGATCCACAGAGCCCTTAAGATCCTTGAGGATGCGGGCAGTATCGAATATGCCCTTAACACTGCTCAAGAGAGAGTCGAAACCGCCATCTCTAAAATACGCTTCCTACCAGAAAGTGAAGAAAAGGCTTTCATGATTGATCTTGCTCGTTATGCGATCGACAGGGACGTTTAAACTATATGGGCCAACAGGCCCTTTTTATTTATTTTATTGAATAAGTTTCATAACAAAGCATATAATAAGTTCTAACCGAATATAATAAGTACGTAATGAATCCAGATATCTTCAAAAAGGATGTTTACTTATGATCCATACCGAACCAATTGCTATTGAAAAAATAATTCAAAATATCGAAGATAAGAACGATATTGGCATTACT
>CAYYMA010000008.1:0-18433 GCA_964472805.1 uncultured Methanomassiliicoccales archaeon
CGATAGGATACATTTCAAAAACCGGCGAAGATGGTATAACGTCGCTTATCGGACCGTAGAATATTGGTTTTTTTCTAAAATCATAAACGCTAGGTGCGTGTATGAACACTGCGTCATAGCCAGACATAATTCACTCCCCGAACCGTCTTCCCCGCTGTTGATATGTCCTTATAGCACGCAGGAAATCTATGTGTCTAAAACCTGGCCAATAAACGTCGGTAAAATAAAGTTCTGAATACGCCAGTTGCCATAAAAGAAAGTTAGATATCCTTACTTCTCCGGATGTCCTAAGAACAAGATCCGGATCTGGAATATCAGAGGCGTACATGTGGTCAGATATCGTATCCTCGTTGATATCCTCTACTTTTATAATTCCTTCAGCGACCTTCTGGGCCACCCTCTTGACAGCCACAGTTATCTCCTGTCTACCGCTGTAAGCTACAGCGATATTGAAATAATAATCTGTATACCCTTGGGTTCTCTCATAAGCGTATTTGATGGCCTCCCTTACGTAATCAGGTAACATAGTTACATCGCCAAGGACTTTTATGCACACCTTCTTTTTCTGAACGGTCTCGCTATCCGCAAATCTAATAAGGGAGTCTTTCAAAAGTTCCATGAGGTACTCGACCTCGTCATGTCCTCTATTGAAATTCTCTACAGAAAAAGCGTAAACAGTCAGGACTTTTATGCCATCTTCGATACACCAATCCAAAACCTCTTCTAATTTTTCACTGCCTAGACGGTGCCCTTCTTCTCTGGGTGCACCACGTTCTTCGGCATATCTTCGATTACCATCCATTATTATTGCAATGTGATTAGGTACAGGACAATCCAACACTTCCTTCCTGAGCTTCGACTCATAGGCCGAATATACTCGATCGGTTAGAATATTGGATAACGGCATTGAATCACTCAACATCCTCGGGTAAGCCTGCAGAACGGATGCCCATGTCGAAGCAACCTATTGCAGCCACGGCTCCGATGACTCCTCCCATTCCTGTGACGGCGATTATTTGAACACCGTTCTCTGCTGCGAGATCTATAGCCGTATCCTTTTCATAAAGAACGGATTTGGCACTCCATCCGAAATCACTTAGTGCGTCAGGTATCTTTAGTCCACTGTAGACCGTGATAACAGCATCATCAGAGTAAGATTCTTTTCTAACGAAATCCACTGCGTATTCGATAAGTTTCGGAATATCTTTTTCTTGTACCGCGAAGGATACAGCGGTTGAACAGCAGTTAGTGGTCTTGTTAGGTGCTTTTGGATTTAACTGGATGATCTTATGGTCTAAGAATTTTCCATATGGACATGATTTACCTAGGTTCAGACCAAGGACCCATGTTGCACCTTTCTCCTTTGTATCCGTATCATCTATTCCAATGATCAAACGGACCAACTTCGACGTAACTATTTCGACAGATGCTTCGTGGGCACCGCCTAGTTTAAAATTATCTGGATAAATGGTCTCGATTACGTCCTCGAATTGAGGTATCGACGCTCCGATACCTACCGAAGCTCCAGCAAGTCCTTTCCATTTCGTATATACACGATCGCCGTCGATCTTTAATGAAGATACACCTTGGCCACCCATCTTTTCTGAGACTGGTCCGAAGTTTAGCTCTCTTTCACCTATTATAGTGTTCATTATGAGCGTCTGGCCATCTAGAATAATATTCTCGATTATGCCTCCGGCACGTCTACGATTAACAACATCCCATTCTGCTTGACCTCTAGATGAACATACTTCTACGATTTGAGCCACATCGTTCTTTTCATCGACCATGGTATAGAAACCACGGCAGAACAGAGGCCCGTATTTTTCCTTGACCTGGCCAGGGCTTAATGTTGTAGGCATTCACTCGTCCCTTTCTTTGTTATCAGATCCGTCTTCTGAATCTGTATCATCATCAGATTCATCGTCATCGTAATCGTCGTAATCGTCTTCTGGCTCCTCTGCTATAGACAAACAGGACGAGGGGACCTTATCGCATAAGAAAACGGTCTTAGCTGCTTTTCCAACTATGAAACCTTCTTCTCCACAACCGTAAGTATCGATCGCTAGAATGACGGGGTCTTCACTTCTGACCGAACCAGCTGTTACAGCATCGTCATATGTCAATGAAAGGTGAACCATTGCTCTATCGGTAGGCATCAGCCCGGTTTCCAAAATAATCTCTACTTCTTCGTCAGTAGCTGGATAGTATAACTCTTCAGGTACACCCTCCGTAGGAAGATTCAGTTCAAGGGTTATCGTGTGACCATAAGTGGCTCTCACGTCGGCACCAGAAGTCTGATATCTTCCCTTTGGATCCGTATCGACCATCGCCTCAACATGGTGGGGCCTAAGCCATTTCCACCTGTTCTGGTCATTCATCTTGACCATTGACACGATGTCGCGGATGTCCACGAAACCCTGCTCGTCCATATCGGGGTCACCGTTAGCGTGCCTTAGGATGGCCGCCATCCTTCTTCCGAGCTTCTCCACTTCGAAATCGCTCATGATGAATTTGCCTTCTTCTCCGCAGAGAGGGCATTCCTCATCACGGAAATATCCATGTTCTTCGCACTCACGTATCATTGGCTGCACCTCATTTCATAAACCTTCTCCGCCGCATGGACGGTGTTGGCCATTAGCATACATATTGTCATCGGCCCGACCCCGCCTGGTACGGGAGTTATAGCCGACGCTTTTTCTTTTACTGAATCGAAATCCACGTCTCCTACTAGACGGGTCCCGCTCTTTTTAGTTGAATCAGGAATATGATTGGTTCCGACGTCAATAACAACGGCCCCATCTTTCACCATATCTTTAGTGATGAACTTCGCCTTACCGATTGCTACGATCAATATATCGGCCTGCCGGGTAAAGGACGATAGGTCCTTAGTTTTTGAATGGACCACCGTCACCGTAGAATCGGCTCCTTTTGCTTTTTGCATCATCATAGCAGCCATAGGTTTTCCTACGATGTTACTTCGTCCTACTATGACTACGTACTTACCTTCGGTCTCAATACCGGAACGTACGAGCATCTGCTGTACTCCAGCAGGGGTTGCTGGAAGGAAATGTGGTTCTCCGATCAACATTCGTCCAACATTGGAAGGGTGGAAACAATCAACATCTTTCAACGGGTCGATTGCATCGATGACTGCCTGTTCATCTATGTGTTTGGGTAACGGTAACTGAACCAGATAGCCATGAATATTCGGATCCTTGTTCAGTTCGTAAACTTTTGAAAGAAGTTCGACCTGGGTTGTAGTCTCTGGCATAATGAACGTATCAGAATGCATGTTAAGTTCCTGACACTTCTTGCCCTTCATACTTACATACGTATGAGATGCTGGATCGTCACCTACTAGGACCACACCGAGACCCGGCGTTACTCCTTTTTTCTTAAGCGCTGCTATCCTGACCTCAAGCTCTCCATAAATCTCCTGGGAGACGTCCTTGCCAAGAATCAAATCAGCGGTCATGATATCCTTGAACGTACCACACTTTATATTTATTACCTTAATTCACGCGAGAAAAATTGTCTGCTGCTTCTGGTATCGTTTCTGTTTTGAAACCGTTATCCAATATTTGGTTAATGACCTGTCGAACGTTTTCTTTATTGACGTCAGCAACTTCTTTAGAGATACATCCACCTTTGACACACTCCGCCATGTGCCAGCTATGAGTAGCTAGAACGAATATACCGTTCTCTATTTCAGACGCCATTTCCACATAATCAGAAGGAATACGTTTTCCTTCGTGCATCGGCCATAGATAGCCTACTATCTTTTTGCCTTTGTTGTCAGTTCCTACTGGCACAGGTACTTCAATTATGCCGTTAATATTGTAAGGCATCATCTGTTTTTCCAGTGAACGGTACTCAGAAGAATCATATTTTATTCCTATGTTCTTAAGTATCTCAGGTATTTCAGGTGACATTTTCATATATGGCATTCTGGAACATCTGGGTCTTACGCCCAGTAGATCTTCGATGATCTCAAATGCTTTTACTAGAACGTCTTTTTTACCATGGGCAGGAAAGGTTCCTGTGAAGTCTTCATGATCGAAACCGTGTATCCCGACCTCACGACCGGTCAAGGATTGGGCACCTATATTGATCAAAGTCCGCCCTTCTACGAAATATGTTGCCTTAACACCCATCTCATCCAACATATCCGTAAGAATCCTGAGACCCTTAGCAGAAGAACTGTATCTAGGAGATGTGCCAAATCCTCTATCTATAGATCCGGCCTGGCTCATTCCAGGCACAGGGATGTTCGCGTCCCTATCAACATCTACCGTTAGACAGAAAGAACGCATGATTACATCAGATTAGGTGCTGTAACATGTTTTATCAACATTCCTTCAATATCTATAGGATTATACCTTTCTGCGATATCTACGGCACGCTTAAGCTTGGATTCGTTGTCAGCGTATATCTCGAAAAGTACGCTTCCTGTTTCTACCCTCTGACCTTTCTTACGGAATAGGATGATGCCTGCTCCTTTATCGTTAGGTGATCCCGCCGTCCTAGCTATTGAGACTAAGTTCTTGTTTTGGATGCCGTGAACGTAACCGCTCTTGGTCGAACGAATCTCGGCCATATGTTTTCCTGGTTTTAGATCATCGGATTTGATATCGTAATTACCGTCCTGGGCTTTGACAATCTCTCTGAATTTTTTCATTGCTGCTCCAGACTCTAAGATCTCCCTGGCCTTTGCCGCTCCGTTCCGAATGCCACCCATTTCTAAAATTATGCCTGCTAAATCGCAAGCTTTCTCTATAACGCTAGAAGGATGTCCAGCACCTTCGAGGATACGAATACATTCCCGAGCTTCCAAGTTCGGACCTATGGCACTACCGACCGGCTGATCGGCGTATGTTATAGCACATTCTATGTGCATACCCAACTTGTCCCCTAAATCCATAAAATCTCTAGCGTAAGATCTGGCCGATTCGATGTTTGGAACCTTTGTTCCTGAACCCATAGGAATATCCATCAAAAGATATTCGGCACCTATAGCTAACTTTTTACTTAATATCGAAGCGAGCATCTGTGGCCTTGGATTGATTCCAAGAGGGTGCTCTATCTTGATCACCAAATCGTCTACGGGTGCAAGGTTCATTGCACCTCCCCATGATAACGCACCACCAGTGGTCTCAGCTACTTCTTTAAGACGTTCGGCAGGAAGTGCCACGTTACAGAATGTTTCAACAAAATCTGATGTTCCACATGCACTACTTATTGCACGGGAAGATGTCTTAGGTAACATTAATCCGGCTGCTGCCACTATGGATACGACGATAGGAGTTACCTTGTTACCAGGAACTCCGCCCATGCTGTGGAAATCGAATATCGGCTTCCTATCAAAGGTTATACGTTCTCCTGTGTCCACCATAGCTGTGGCAAAATTCGCTATTTCATCGATACACATACCGTTTATGTATAGTGCAGTAAGCCAAGCGGATACTTCGATCTTTGATAGTTTGTTATCAAGAATGTCTTGAACAATACCAAATATTTCGTCTTTGGATAAAGCTTCGCCATCCATCTTCCTACGGATGCTACGTACGGATTCAGGAGCAGCAGAAAACTCTACGGAAACGGTTTCGCCCTCCTTTGCACCTGTTATTGCAATTGTCTTAGATGGCATTAAGATAACACCACGTTTTACTAACGTGTCAGATCGGCTAACCAAAGCAGTAGCTATGCCTTTGCCTTCGACCCTTACTCTGTCGTTCTCCTGTACTCCAAGTTCTATGCAATCGTCATCGTGTAAAAGGACCGTCGGTTCGGACGAATCCACATCATAATATTTTACTATCAGATTCATTCCCTTATACCCCATTTGTCTAATGCCTGTGCAAGCTCCTTGTGTGTCTTGGCGTATTGCTCGATGGTTGAGCCGTTGTATACTGCAGTAACTGCCTGGGACATTGCCGTGGCACCGCTCCTCACTCCGCCAGGATGTCCTGCCACACCTCCGCCGGCCTGAATCTGAACATTGAATCCTGTTTCTTTAAGCATTTTTCCGACCATTCCTGGAAATACGCCGCCAGAACAAACAGGCATGACAGTCCTGTACGGCATCGATGGATCCATACATGCATTGAGATTGTTACGATCGCCCTGTATATCGCCGGCCATCTTGCCTGCGCCCAAAGTGCCTATATGTAACGCGTCACCGCCACACATTCTTACCATTTTGACTATTGGTAGCATTGCTACGCCGTGTCTCAGGTTCTTTGTCATTGCACCGTGCATAGTCCTGTGAACGTGTATCGGGATCTTGATGGATGGATCCTCAGATAATACTTGAACTGCCGCAAAACCACAAGTTATGACGTCAACCATGAGCTGTTTAGCTCCCCAGCTCTGTGCGTTCTCTGCGACCTCTAGTATCTTGTCACCGTTGGTGCTTACGTTTATTGCATGGATCATCTTGTTACCCTCACTGGCCAGTTTATCCAATACTTCTGCAATAGCTATTGTACGGTCCTGTATAGGACAGAACTTTTGATTGACCAAAGTCTCGTCATCCTTACTGTTGGTAAGTCCACCTGAACCTGCTTCGTAAACGTATTCTGCAGTTTCCTTTGGTGATAGTCCGATCTTCGGTTTTACTATCGTTCCGATCAACGGTTTTTCAGGACGTCCCACTAACTTTCTGATACCGTCCGCTCCAAACCTGGGTCCTCTGAACATAGAACGTATGCTACGAGGGAACTGAATATCCTCGAACCTTACTTCTTTCAAAGCGTCTAATCCATAAAGATTGCCTGAAACGACGCTTAGAATCTGCGGAATCCCACCTACGTCTACGCTGAAATCCACGTCAGGGAAGGCTATCGTTATGAGATCGTCTTCTATTGCTAGAACTCTGGCACCATACTTTTTTATTACACTTTCAGAAAGTGTAGATAACTCGGTCCATGTTCCAGTGGATTGTTCGGCTGCTATCGCTTCTGCAGCCTTCTCCATCGTTAGGTCTGTAGTTACACGGTATTTGCAGACCATGTCTGTTGCTGGGTCTGCTTCCTCTCCTAAATGTAGATATGAAAATTCTGTCATTTTATTACTCCTCCAATATATTTTCACCCAGTTGTCTTATCATCACATCGTAGACAGAACCAGGATGTATCATGCCTACGTTGGTTATTATCGCGTCAATGTACGCTGCTGGAGTACTGTCAAACACGGGATTGAATGTCTTGACCGTGTCAGGTATCTCTCCTTTTTCGACGACTTCGTCCCTACAGCGTTCTTCAATCTCACAAGTCTCACCGAATATCGTGGCCGACGAAAACTTATATGTTTCACTGCAAACACAGAATTGAACACCCGCCTCGTGGGCTGCCAACGCGATCTGCGATGTGCCTATTTTATTGATTAATACCCCGTGAGATGTTATAGTGTCTGCTCCAACCAGCACCAAATCTATTTTTTTCATAACAAAACGCACGGCGCTGTCAATTATCAGTGTTGTATCGATACCAGCCTCTGCCAGTTCGTTGACTGTTAAGATGCCCTGTCTCCAAGGACGAGATTCAGTTGCGTATACTTTGAACTCTTTACCCTGTCTGTGTGCTTCCTTAAGCACACCTATTACCGCACTGCTGTTACAGTGTGTCATAATAACATCCCCAAATTTTATGTGGTTCGCACCTATCCGAGCTATCTTTTCTACTGCTTTGGAAGAAATTTCAACAAACTCTTCAGAGTTAGAGATAACGATGTCCCTGGCTTCTTGCAAGGTCTTTGCCGACGAGATGCCACGTGTAGTGAATTTGACCCCGTTCCATAATGAAACTGCTGTCGGACGGGATGCACAAAGTATATCAGAACCCTTTTTGAGTTCTTTGCAGAATTCCTTTAACGACGTTCCCTCATAATCTCTTGCAAAGTCTCCCATAGCGGAAGCTCCTGCACGAGCTATCCTTCCTGCTCCGCGTATGGTCATGTCTCTGATGGACTCTGCAGTTTTTTTAATACTTGCTGCCACGCTTACCTATAATCATGCTTTATTATATACGTGTCTGACTCGGTATAAGAACGTGTTGAACTATTTTACGCACGTCATTTATTCCTTTCACTAAATAGATGGCAGCTAAAAGTGCCTCGAATGCATCAGACCTCATAGTCTCATTTATTATTGGACGTTTTGTTACGACGTCCACATGACCTCCTCCCACCAGCATCAATCCATCAAGTCCCAGATTTGAGGCCAACACAGCCTCGGATATGATGTGATTGCTTACAATATTCTGTTTTGCATCCGTCATCTTGCCTTCGTTCAGATCAGTATTTTTAAAAATGTGCTCGCATGCTACGAACTCCAGAACAGCGTCCCCAAGAAACTCCAGCCTTTCGTAATTGCTTACACCTTGTGTTTCGTTAGAATAACTATCATGAATCAACGCAGTAGAAAAAATATCTATTTCTTCGTAAGAAAGATTACGGTAGTTGAAGGGCGGCCTCGCAAGAAACTCCCTTATTTGACGTTCATGTTGCTTTAAAACATCCACATTAGGTCATCTCGTTCTGATTATTTTACTGTTAAGGCTCTCATTACTCTTATTACCGTGTTCGTTGTTAAGTGTAGTATGGCCCAGAAAAAGCGCGTGAGGATGAAAGGTGTAAAACACACCTCTAAAAGATTGGAAGAGGAGTTGATTGATCGCTCAGCAGAGCTTGCGACCAACCCCGGTATACTCAGGCCTATGTGTGCAGGTAACTGTCGCAAATGTCATTTTGACAAACCGTTCAGAGAGATCGAGATAATCTCTACTCACGCCAATAAACCAGATTCACTTAAGAAATATGCTTCCAGAGGTGACGACCTTGCTCGTGCTTACGCTGGCACGATATCGTTAGCCACTGACGGTGCGGTCCCATTGTTAGCTACAGCACAACTGGGAGGAGAAAAAGTATCATACGCCGTTAGAGGGACCGTTGGCGCGGATAAACTAATTGGATGTCAATATTACAACGATCCGAAGATCAGATTGTTATTTTACAACGCAATGGTAAAGAAACACCGTCTGCACATGTACTCTTTTGGTGAAGATATCGTTTGTTCAGATAGACCTAACATGCCAGAAGATTATCTTTATGATGCTTTCTGGGAAGGCCCGTACGAATTCAAAAATGATGCACTGGATTGTGGGCACGATGCACTTGCAGCATTAGAGATAAAAATTAAATCTTTAAACGAAACGATAAAGATATGCTCAGAATGTGCTAAGGAAGTCTCGACTTTACAGTATATAATCTCACGAATATCTACAACGAACCCTATGGACGATATCGAAGTCGCAGTAGTCCATAAATACCGCTCAGAGGGCGAAGACGGACGAGTAATTATTGAGGGCGACCAGCTTAAAAAATACTCCGTTGGAGTGATCACAGATAAAACGTTAATCAATTCTGTTATGAAAACAGGGATGAATACATTAAAAGGCGGCGAAACTGCAACGTACATAATTGGGAATAAGAACTTCGGTTCAGATCTTGATGCATTCATAAATTCACTGAAAGGCGTAGAGGCGAATCGCGATGCACTGAAACTTTTCCTTGAATATGCCCCAACGCCAATAGTCATAAGAGCTGAAAGGGTGAACGACGCACTTTCAGTTGTATGGGAATCTAATTATGCGAAAATTATAGAACTTAGTACCTCAAAGGGTACAGCAGATTCTATGGGGGACGTTTCGAAAGGAGTTCCTTCTGACGTCTTGGCGGATGCCAGAAAGAGATACGCTATGGCCGACGTAGTAGGAGCTCTGCCTGTATTCTCTAGACCAGGGCCTGTGACCCTTATGTGCGATACACTTGCGAAGGCTGCTAAGGTCGGAGGAGCACAAATGGTGCTGAAATCCTTAGATAGGAGTTTTGTTAAGGACGAGAGTAGTCGCTCTATTTCAGCCGCTTTCCTAGCAGCCTGTGACAAATCGGAAAGGTATCCTTTCAAGATGTCCAAGTCTGAGATCAATTTCATGGAATATCTAGTACCCTTCGCAAAGATACTGATAGACTCAGAACCTTCAGAATACGAAAACAATATGAACACTATGTTGACAGCTTGCAGTTCAGGGGAATCGGTTATGGTATTCTGATGTCTGCAACGTAATGGGATACCGCAGGTGCAAATGACTTGACCTCACGGATACCTAGAACTTCATAATTATCGCATACAGCGGAGAATATCTTTCGAATGCAGACGTCCTGCTCTCCAGTAGGGAACGTATCATGATAATGTATTATTCCACCTGGCTTTATCATAGAAAGAGCTTTTGGAATAAATTTAGAAGTAGTCTGCACATAACCCATGAGTATCCTGTCGGCGAACCTGGTTCCTATAATGTTGTTATTATCGCCTAATATAGGAATCACTTTATCCGTTACTCTATTGATTTTTATATTTTTTAGAAGGAACGAATATGAATCTGGATTTTTTTCACATGCAAATACCATCCTGGCACCTGTAAACTTAGCTATAGGTAATGAAAAATATCCGATGCCTGCGAACATGTCGACCACCGTTTCACCAGAACAGTTCAGATTTCTCATCCTCATCCTTTCATTTGTATTTCCTGAGGCGAACATTACTTTGGTCACGTCAAAATCGTAAAGGATCCCATTCTCTAGTCTTGCGGATTCTGTTGTATCTCCGTAGATAGTTTCAGTACTGGGTCTTCTGAATTCGCCTTTAATTCCTGATATGTCGGCACATACGGTCTTCACGCCCAATACTTCAGCGTACACCTTTCCTATCTCGTCTTTGTAATCGATGCACTTGATAGGCAACTTTATTATTGCTACGTTTCCCACGAACTCCCACTTTGTCGGAAGTGTTTCTAAAACGTCGTAAGGAAGATGTGCCAGTTTATCTAAAATACGTTTCCGCGGGGTCGTTCTATGTGGCGAATGTGCTTCCGTCTCACATAGCTCGAATTTTGATCCTAGTGATTTTACACATTCTGGAATTATTGGAACCAGTCTAAAATCCCCTTTTTTGGATATCTTGGCGGACCTATCGACGATGCCGAAGGATATCAACTCGGGTATCACCTCTGAAGCCACGTTCTCGGGTACCATCGCAGCCATAGTCTTCATAAGAGGGCCCTCAAAAGGACCGGTATAAATCTCATCATGTCACCTTTACCTAATTGGGAGACTACGTTACTAGGATTATCCAGATCTATCTCGTCCAAAACACTACGGACCGATTCTTTATATGCCACTTCACCTGCCCTATCTAAATCGGCGTCAGAAAACTTTACGTAGGCTCTTCTTAACCTGTATCCATCCCGTAATTCTTTTCCCATATCGGTTTTCCATTTCTTTTCATACTGGAACATACTCTTTAAAGAAAAATCATTTGTCTCGAACGCTATATCAGCAACGTCTTTAAGAGCTTCAGCGGATTTGAATGCGGGATATAATCCTCCTCCAGATACCGGCTTTACCTGTCCTGCTGCATCACCAATCAGCATAAGACGTTCGCCATATGAACTTGAACGTCCACCTAACGGTATCTTCCCAGAATATTTTTTTATTATACTGGCACTTTCAAGACCAGCAGCTTTCAGAAGAGGTTGCATATAATATATCGGAGGTCCAGCGGACCAGGACGTACATAAACCGACACGTACAAAATCACCGAAAGGAATTTCCCATGAAAAGAATCCGGGAGATATTTTAGAACCGAGACGGATGTTAATCATGTCCTCTTCTTCGTATTTCTTACGAAGGTCCATCTGAAATCCACGTACGTATTCTCTTGGACTATTATCCATGCCAAGAGTGTTAGCAATACGAGAACTATGTCCGTCCGCACCTATTAGAAGCGAACATTCTGTCGATCCACTTGTAGAATCGATTTTTACACTATTGGATATTGTGTGACTACGATACTTATCGTTGAATCTGTATTCAGCACCAGCGTCGATGGCCTTCCATGCCATTTTACGGTCCAGATCCCCTCTATCAATCACGTTAGCTTTGGACCATTTCGATCTAACAGATATTTTTCGACCCCCTGGAAAAAATACGTTGGCGCCGTATAATTTATTAAGAATATCTGGACGTACGCCGGACATCTCAATTACTTTATCTGTAACGAGGCCAGCACAACCCACCGGCGTACCGGATTCACTATGCTCCTCAAGGACCAACACATCGCGGTTCTTGGCCAACAACTCTGCAGCTTTGCTTCCTGCTGGACCGCCGCCGATCACGACGGTTTCGCACATGTTCAATTCTTCTTCGACTTCTCGTAGTCGGAGACGAACTTAGCGATGCCTTCATCGGTCTTCGGATGGGAGACCATCTTGAGCAATATATCATACGGTATGGTAGAAATATCGCATCCAGCCAGTGCCGCATCGAGAACGTGTACAGGACTCCTTATGCTTGCTGCTATGACCTCGGTATCGTAATCGAAATTACCAAAAACGCCGCAGATCTGACCTAGAAGATCAGAACCGTACATTCCGATATCGTCTAAACGTCCTATGAACGGCGATACGTATCTGGCTCCTGCTTTAGCTGCAAGTAACGCCTGCTGAGCTGAAAATATTAAGGTCATGTTAACTTCGATGTCTTCTGACGATAAGACCTTCGTAGCCTTCAGTGACTCTGTGCACATTGGTAATTTAACGTTAATGTTCTCATGGATCTTAGCAAGTTCTCGTCCTTCTTCCACCATGTCTTCCCATTTGATGGACATTGCCTCGGCGGATATCGGACCGTTCACTATTTTTGCGATCTCTCTTACGCGAGTACGGACGTCCGTGCCTTCTTTCGCAATAAGACTGGGATTTGTGGTTACTCCATCAAGTATACCCCAGCTGTTGATTTCCTTGATCATGTCCAAATTTGCTGTGTCTATGAAGATCTTCATAATTTCATCTCTTGTTCTTGATCGACCTGTGGGCCGCTTCTACTATGTCTTTGGATGTAAGCCCGTATTTTATGAAAAGCTCGTCAGGTTTTCCAGATTCACCGAATAAATCCTTGGTTCCGACTCTTTGCAAAGGCGTCGGCATTTCTTCCGAGAGCAGTTCACACACTGCTGAACCTAAGCCTCCGATTATGCTGTGTTCCTCGGCGGTTACCGCACAGCCTGTCTTAGATACTGAATTTAGGATTGTCTCTCTATCGAGAGGCTTGATTGTGGATATGTTTACCACTTCTGCGTGGATACCTTCTTTCTTAAGTTCTGCTGCGGCGTCAAGACATCCTGCTACAAGTTGTCCTGTGCCGAATAAGGTCACATCATTTCCTTCTAGAATGACTTTAGCCTTTCCTATTTCGAACTTTTCATTTTCTGTAGTTATTAAAGGAACGGGCGAACGTCCCATCCTCATGTAGACTGGCCCGTCGTGTTCGGCTATAGCCAATGTGGCAGAATACGTTTGATACGCGTCCGCAGGTGATATAACAGTCATATTTGGAAGGCTACGCATCAAAGAAATATCTTCCAATGCCTGGTGAGATGCTCCGTCCTCTCCAACACTTATACCACAATGAGTGGCAACGATCTTAACGTTAAGTTTAGGATACGCGATACCCAAACGGACCTGCTCCCAACATCTTCCTGATGCGAATATTCCGAATGTGGATGCAAAAACAATCTTACCTTCTGCAGCTAGACCAGATGCGACACCCATCATGTTCTGCTCCGCGATTCCGACCTCTACAAATCTCTCTGGACAAACTTTATGGAACTCGCTGGTCTTCGTAGAGCCTGCAAGATCGGCGTCTAGAACGACTACGTCTTTGCACGCTGCTAATTCTTTCAATGCCTTACCGAAATAATCACGCTGTGCTATCATCTTGGTCATCTTAGCACCTCATCGATTCAATTATTTCTTTTTCAGCACATTTGGCCTCTTCTGAGTTACAACATTTGCCATGGAAATCGACGTTGTTCTCCATGAACGAGACGCCACGTCCTTTTACTGTGTTCAGAATAATTATTGATGGTTTCTTACGAGCCTTTTTCGCCCATGAGCACGCCTTTATGATCTGTCCGATGTCATGGCCATCGATAGATTTTACTCTCCATCCGAAAGCTTTCCATTTATCATCTAGTGGATCAAGACCGATGACATCTTCTGTATTGCCTGTGATCTGCAAACTATTACGATCAACGAATGCTATTAGATTACTGAGATCGTAATGAGATGCGAACATTGCCGCTTCCCAATTCATTCCACTCTGTAATTCTCCATCTCCCAGGAGACAGTATACACGATGTTTTTTAGAATCCATTTTAGAAGCAAGTGCCATTCCGCATGCCATGCTTAACCCTTGACCAAGGGAACCAGTGGACATTTCCACACCAGGCACCTTTCCACGTACGGGATGACCTTGTAACCTGCTGTTTATCTTTCTCAGGGTTACAAGTTCCTCTGTAGGAAAATATCCTGATTCGGCCAATGATGCGTATAGTATCGGCGCAGCATGCCCTTTCGATAATACGAACCTGTCCCGTCCTTCCCATTTAGGATCATTCGGGCGGTGGTTCATCACTCTAAAATATAATGTGGCCATAAGATCGGCAGAAGAAAGAGAGCCTCCAGGATGTCCTGATCCCGCGGCTGAGGTCATCTCAATGACGTCAAGCCTAAGCCGATTGGCAATTTTCTTCAACTCAATTTCATCTCGGGCCAACCAAATCACCAGATTTAGTCGCTCTCTATCCTTGGAGCGAGGAGATAGTCTACTCTTCCGTTTCCGTCAGCAAGTTTGAAATTCATCTTTATTGGATAATCAGAATCAAGTTCTATGCATACCATGGTTCCTGAAGGTATCGCCTTTATCAGGTTCGCAAAATAATCCAGAGGGAAAAGACTACGATATGTTCCGTCTCCTTCCGGCACTTCCATCGATTCCAACTTTTCTTTAGGAATTATAAGGCTGGCAGAATCAGTATCCCCTTCACAGGAGAGTTCGAACCCAAGAGGGCTAACCGTAAGTGCAATGTGATCGGATATCGTCTCAGAAGCACGGATTCCCTGCTGAAGTTCTTCTACGGGTATATTTACCCTTGATGAAAGTGAAAGCTGAGGGAATTTTGGGTCGTTCATACCTGAGGTGTCCACAAGATGCATGCGACGAGTTATGTTACCCACTTTGAAAATCAGCTTTCCGTGGTCCTCGTCCTGTTCTATAGATATTATATCTCCTGAAGATGCCAACTTCAGTACGCTTTTAACTTTATCAAGATCCAGTCCAATCTCGGTCTCATCTGCCGTATAGGACTCGAACGCGCCGGATTCGACACGTACTTCGATCATTGCAACGTGTGCTGGATCTACTGCCTTAAGGTTGATACCATCTGGTTCCACGGTGAACTTTACCTCGTCAATAAGCGTCGAAACGATGTTGACGAGTCCTTTCAGCGTGTCGGACTTAATCTCTGCTTTGAACATAATTTCACCTGTTTACTTGCTCAATATTCTCTCCAAGAGTGGTTGCATTTGCAGCAACGATATATTCTGGTCTCAGGTTCATCGGCCGCACGGGTTTGTCTGATCACAAAATAAGCTTCTGTGTGACTGCACTCTGGACACGGTATACGTGTTTTAGGAAGAGTAGCGATATCCTCATTTATAACAGTCGTTTCCTTATCGTTGGAACCGGTAACTATCACCTGAGCCTTGCCGAATGCCTCAGCATTCTCACAAGAACTGCATTTATACTTCCCATCTTCTGGAATCATTAAAGATTGGCACTTAGAACAGAACAAGCTATCACTGATATCCCGATTGGGCGAGGCTATTAATAAGTTATGCGTGCGAGTCTCTAAGCAGAATAAATCACTTTTTGGATGAATTCTTGTTATCGCCGTGAACTTCAGCACGTGCAAGAATATTAGAAAAAGGACTCTGGCACTTATCATTGGTAGTAGGCATTGCAGTAGGGCCTTCACCTACCGTCATGGTTACCGTCTGAACTGTGGACGTGACCGATTTCTTCTCTTGTGTCAACCCTTTTGGGCGGCGGCTCGGCTCCAAGTTTATGCTGATCACAGAATCACGAACAGATACACAATCATTGAAGGATTCAAATCCCAAGGTCTTTCCTTCCTCGTAAAGTTCGACAGATCTTGCTAGTGGTCTTATCGCCGAGTAGACTGCACCTTTGGCCATAAGGCCAGTGGCTTCACGACGATGTAGCGCAGAAAACGACCCGCCTACACATCCGAATGCGACCATCAGACCTAGTGGCATTAACGCCAGATTAGCCGTTCCAGGATTGTAGAAATAAACGAGGTACATCCCGGCCCACGAAAAGTATCCCGTCAGTGTACCAGCTACAGTTTCCGCAGCGATACCAGGAAAACCCAAGGGGCCGAGAATGTAGTATGAAGCGACCGATATGGCCAAAAGAAGTAACCCACCTGCGAACGCAGATGATATAGCTCCTTTGATGAAAGACCCAGACATACGTCCAGAATAATATCCCGCTACTGCAGGACCTATAAAGGGAATCCACCATAGAACTGCAGATAGCAGAAAACTTCCAGCGATGGCTCTACCAGTGCTGTAAGTCTTACAGTCCGCTCTACCATTCGCTGACTGAACATTCTTTCTAGCGTGCATCCCATACAGTGTTATTCGTTATGCGTTTAATAAGTTTGGGTTGAACAAAACACATATTATATTTTTTAGAAACATACGAAAATAAAGATGCTGGACCCCAATATTTTATGTTGAAATCTTCTTATTTCTGCTTACGTCCTGTGTCCTCGTACGAGATAACGCGTGTATTAAGGACTAAGGAAACTAAATATACCGCCAGCTAATAACTAATTAAAAGCATCGTTCTACATGTTTTAATTCACAGTCAAGGGGGGCGTTGCATACGTCCCCTTTTCACAGCCTATGGCACAACAAAAGGAAGACATAATATGAAAGTAAAATATCGATTTTTAGGCGGAGCCGACATAGTCGGCCGCATGGGTATGATCATGGAAGGACCGAAGAAAACGGTTCTTATGGAATACGGAATGAGTCCGACGAAACCACCAGCGTACCCGATACCAGCACCTCCCGTCGACCATGTGTTCTTGACACATTGTCACCTTGATCACTGTGGAATGCTACCTTCGGTCTGCGGAAGACAGAACTGTGAGCTTTTTACCACACCGATCTCAGCAGAAGTAGGAGAACTTTTGATGAACGATTCGTTAAAAATCGCAAGATCTGAAAATTATCCACTACCGTATACATCAGCTGAAATAGATCAAACGATGAGAAGCGTGGTTCCATTGACCTTCGGAGATACCATCGAAGTTGGTGCCGCTGACGTGACACTGCACTCTGCAGGACACATTCCCGGAGCTACGATGTTCTTGTTCGAAGGGGATACTACCACACTCTATACAGGGGACTTCCACACAGCAGATCAGAGACTGGTCTGCGGAGCGAAACCAGTAAAGTGTGAGAATCTTTTCGTCGAAGGTACTTACGGCGGACGGAATCACCCTTCAAGAGAAAAGACCGCGAAAGAATTCTTGGATAAAGTACACGAGATCGTAGACCGAGGTGGAACTTGCATAATACCGGTTTTCGCTATCGGTAGGACACAGGAGATTATGCTTCTGCTCAAAGATCTAAAGTACGAAATGTGGGTCGACGGCATGGGACGTTCAGTCACACGCATGTTCTTGGATTATCCTGAATATCTACGTGACGAACGTAAACTAAAGTCGGCTAGAAGGAACTTCAATACCGTCAAGAACACCAACATGAGACGTAACGCGTCCAGAGGACAGATAATCGTTACAACTGGCGGTATGATGGACGGAGGACCAGTCCTAAGCTACGTGAACAAGGTCAAGGATGACCCGAAGAGCGGCATTCTGATAGTAGGTTATCAGGCCGAAGACACCAACGGTAGATTGTTGTTAGAACAAGGTCAAATGGACATCGACGGAACCTTGTGTAAGATCGAGTGTGAAGTACAAAGATATGATTTCTCGGCTCACGCAGATCACAGCGAAATCGTAGAATTCATCAACAAGTGCGACCCTACCAACGTAATATTCATGCACTCCGAAGTAAGGGAACTTTTCCTTCCTGACCTTCAGGATTATAACGTAATTCTGCCAGAGCCCGATAAAGTGTTCGAACTGGAGATGTGAACGTGAAAGGCCTCGAAGCTTTTCTCCGCGAGGATATCGGTCGAGGAGATATCACAACCGAACTCGTTGTCCCTGATGTAGGCTGTACAGCATCCATTGTTTGTGAAAAAGACGCAATAGTCGCAGGAATCGAAGAAGCCTGCGAGATCTTTTCTATAATGGGTGCTGACGCAATACCTACCGTAAAGGACGGCGTTCGCGTTAAAGCTGGAGATCGAGTCATATCGATCAACGGTCCCGCTAGAAGCGTTATGACTGCTGAACGGACAGCTATTAACT
>CAYYMA010000009.1:0-12304 GCA_964472805.1 uncultured Methanomassiliicoccales archaeon
ACCAGTCGTGCTTCCTCTTTCCCCGAGATTATCTTCAAGTCTATGCCAGACTCTGAAACCGCGTCTAGTATCTCGTCTCTATTGTAAGCCTCTCTAGCGGCACATGTGGCATATGCCAATACTTCATCTGCACCCATCTCCTTAGCGACACGAACAAAATGCCCTACGACGAGCATCGTCTTGTTGATTGTCTCTTCATCTATGAATCCCTGGGAAAACAGGTTCTGACCGAGTCTAACGGACTCTTTATCATGAAATATCGGAGTACCCAATGAGTCTGGAAAGAACTTTGATACCAGCACATGGATCGAGTTAGTCCCAACGTCGATGAAACCCACTATCTTACCGTCAGTCATGCCAGCATCCTCTATGTTCTATCAACCACTGCTGAGACCTGATCTTGGGTTCGCCCTTTTTCCTAATCACTGGCACATATGTCCCATCAGCAGTCAGTTCGCTAGCTTTTATATTATCAGAAAGATGAATATTGAGTATGTTATCCCTGACCGATATTAGCATTCCTTTATCAAGGATCGGAAACAAAGTTTCGACCCTTGCCATAAGATTTCTAGGCATCATATCCGAAGACCCCATGTACATTTTAGGATCGCCGTTATTCTCAAAATAATATATGCGGGCATGTTCAAGGAATCGGTCAACCACACGCACAACGCGAATATTCTCTGAAACTCCAGGAATTCCCGGACGTAGGCAACAAAGACCACGAATATTCAGGTCAATCTTAACTCCTGAGATCGATGCCTTGTATAGACTTGAGATTATATCGGCATCTATCAGTCCGTTGGCTTTCATTGCGATATATCCACTACCGGTCTCATTCATGTGCCCTATTTCATTATCGATCATCTTCAACAATGTACTTTTCAACGTAAGAGGTGCCACCAACAAATTCTTATAATCTCTGGGACCAAAATAACCGGTCAAAGAATTGAACAGCTCGCCTACTTCCTCACCTATTTCATCACTTACAGTCAAGAGCGATATGTCCGCGTACTGCTTTGCAGAACTCACATTATAGTTACCTGAGCTCATGTGAGTATACCTAACAAGATGCCCCTCCTCTAAACGGACGATTTGTAGCAACTTCGAATGTACCTTCAATTCCACTGGACCGAATACCACGTGAATGCCCATTTGTTCCAAACTTTTGGCAAGTTTGATATTGTTGGTCTCATCAAACTTTGCTCTGATCTCCATAAGCACAGAGACGGTTTTACCTTGCTCTCTGGCATCCTTAAGTGCCTTGATTATGGATGGGTCTTTTCCTATCCTGTAAAGACAGATCTTGATACTTTTTACTTGAGGGTCGTGAACAGCTTCTTGTAAAAATCTGACTATTATGTTGAAAGGTTCGTACGGATGGTATAACAACCAATCTCTCTTTGTCATAGCCGCAAATATCGATTGACCTTCTGCTAGCTCAGGGGGACAATAAGGTTTGAAATCGATTTCCTTTAATTCTGGTATATTAAGGCCATAGAGTTCCCAAAGACTGTTCAACATCAACGGCGAATCAGACATATGTATCTGCTCTGGCGTAAGGAAAAGGTTCTTACCAAAGATCTCCACCATGTCAGCAGGCATGGTAGATTCCGTAACCATCCTTACAGGGAATCCCGTACCGCGTCCCTCAACGGATTCTTCTACTGCGGACATTAGGTCGCAAGCTTCATCTATAGTTACTTTCGTGTCCGCGTTCCTCGTCACTCTAAAAGCATAAACTCCTTCGATATTGAAATTAGGGAATAATTTATGCACATTGTGACGAACGATATCTTCTAACATAACATAATTTATTGCAGAAGATTCGGATGGAATACGTATGAATCTATCGAATACACCTATAGGAATTTTTATTCTCGCATACATGTTAGGGCCGTTAGAATTTCTCATCTTGGTAGCCAAACTCAATGTGTTATTCGATATGAAGGGAAAAGGATGTGAAGTATCTAGTGCCAGAGGCGTAAGTAACGCGTGTATACGTTCGTCATAAAAATGATCTATCGCGGTGACCTGATTTTCCGTCAGTTCGTCGAACATAAGCACATGTATATCTTTTTCTGAAAGAGACGATTTCAAATCATTCCAACACTCGGTATACCCGTTTAAGAGATCACGAACTTTGATGTTAATGTTAGAAAGAAGTCGAAAATTATTGTGATCGATGTCTGGAGCATCCAAAATCGGAGCTCCGGCTGCTATACCATTGATTATACCTGGCACACGAATCATGAAGAACTCATCCATGTTTCCATAACATATTGCAAGAAACTTCAGACGTTCTAAAATAGGAACGCTATCATCATTGGCCTCTTGTAAACATCTCCGATTGAACTCTAACCAAGAGAGCTCACGGTTGATGTACAGATTTGGGTCATAGAGGTCGATGCGCTCCCGCATATTCTCAATCCTCTGCATCGAAACGTACCCTTACCGAATCACAGTGAGCGTGAAGCCCTTCAGATGTCGAAATTGTTTCGATCGTTGAAGCCATCATGTTCAATCCATCCCGAGTCAACATCTGTACCGTCGAAGTCTTTCGAAAATGTGCAACGTTTAAACCAGATGCTGTGGACGAACTTCCTGCTGTAGGTAGCACGTGATTGGTACCAGAGGCGTAATCTCCCGCGGCTACGGGTGTATACGGACCGATGAAAATCGAACCCGCGTTCTTAATTTTAGATAACGTGTCCATTGGATTTAAAGTCTGTATCGAAAGGTGTTCCGGTGCTATTCTGTTCATACTCTCTATAGCCATATCCATATCTGCTGTCACAATATATCCAGAATTGTTTAACGCCTTCAAAATTATTTCCTTTCTAGGTTGTACATCGATCATTTTTTCCATGAGTGACCATATTTTATTCGGCAAATCTGGATCGTCGGTTATCAATATACTGGCTGATGATGGGTCGTGCTCAGCCTGTGCTATTAGATCGGCTGCAATAAATTTACAATTTACTGTTGAATCCGCAAGAACGCCTATTTCACTTGGTCCTGCAGGAAAATCTATCTCCACTTCATTACGGAGCATCATTTTTGCCGCTGTTACGTAAACGTTACCAGGGCCCACTATCTTCTGTACCTTAGGGACACTTTTTGTGCCTAATGCCATAGCGGCTATAGCTTGAGCACCCCCTAGTTTGTAGATCGAGTCGGCACCTGCAATATCCATAGCCACCAACGTAACTGGGTTCACAGGAGCAGGAGTGCAACATATTATCTCATCGACACCAGCGACCCTTGCAGGTATGATACACATTAATGCTGTGCTCGGATAGGACGCACGACCTCCTGGAACGTAACAGCCCACCGTCTCAAGAGGTATGCTCTTAACTCCCAACGTTACGCCTGGTTCGACTTCCCTGAGCCACATGTCGGGAGGAACTTGCATTTCATGGAAACGCTCAATATTGTATGCTGCGTTTTCAAGCTCGTCAATCAGCTCTTGATCAACTAGGTCGTACGCATCTTCGATCTCATCACGTGTGACCTCAAGATATTCTAAGTTCTGTTTGTCAAACTTCTTTGTCAGTTCAAATAATGCCTTGTCTCCATTAGAACGGACATCTTCTATTATTTCGCTGACTATGTCTGTGACGTCGCCGACCTTCGATGCGCGGTTTTCATTCCAGAAATCCTCGCTAACATGTTTCCACATGTCATCCAAATCATACTCCGGTAATTTATACTACGCGATTGACCACGCTATCGTTACACATATACTGAAACGGTAAAGTATTGCACCTTTTGACATCATTCATACGAAAAGCATTTACTGTCAGAGCAGATTGATTACATATTGGCACAGGTTCCGGCTATTATATTGAAACATTACTTAGATAAAGGAATCAATTATCTCAAGGAGGATCATAGATGAATATCATCATTATAGGTGCAGGAAACGTCGGATTTACTTCCGCAGAAACCCTGTCCACCGTTCACAATGTCATGATTATTGAAAAGGATAGCGTTAAAGCAGATGCTATAAAAAGCATGCTGAACGTTTCTGTACTCCATGAGGACGGGACTAATCCCCGTGTCCTAGAAATAGCAATAAAAAAACATGAAGCAGACCTCGTTGTATCCACACTAGCAGAAGACGGCCTGAACCTTTTCGTATGTATTACTTGTAAAGGATTCCGTCCATCTTTGCGCACCGTCGCCACGATCAAAAATCCAGATTATGTGATAAAGACGACGGGAGAAGGAGTGCCGGGCGTCGACATGATAATTTCCCCTGAAATAATCAGCTCTAATAAGATATTCAAGTTAGCTACACTGGAAAATGCCATAGATTACGAAGTAATAACATCCTTAGATCTAGCTATAGCTACGTTCAAGGTTACAGACGATCAAAAAATAATAGGGCAAATAACGCTTAATCTCGACATCCCTGTAGAATGTAACATTGTGTGCATCTACCGGAATGACGATATCATACTTGATGTAGAAACCGCTGAAATACGCTCAGGTGACCGCATAACGGTCATTGGCAACGAGAACAGTATCGAGGCTTTCAATGATATGATCGGCGTGAAGGAAGAAGCACTAGAATTCGTAATAATGGGTGCAGGCGTAGTTGGAATGAATGTAGCGAGGGCCCTAATCGAAATGGAAAAGAAGGCCTACGTTAAGATAATCGAAGAGGACAAAGACCTTTGTAGAGAAGCTTCCCGTAACCTTACAGATGCCATAATCGTTAACTCGGACACAATAGACCCACATATACTCAAAACAGAGAACGTCGGAAGAGCTGACGTTCTTATCAGCGTTACTGATGCAGACGAGAAGAATCTTCTAGCATGTATGGCTTCACTGAAGTTCGGTACTAGAAAAGTTATATCTCGATATCTCACCAGACAATACAAGGATATCTTCAGTTTTACTGGTATAGAAACGATCATAGGATACCACCTTATCATAGCCAACGAAATAACCAAGGGGCTTATCTCCGAAGAAGATTCCATTTTAAAAATGAGACGTGACAAAGAATACTTTTTCAGCATGAAGATAGACGTTCGTACGCCGATATTCAAAAAGTTATACGGAGACCTCATAATTCCAAATGGAATACGTTTTGCTGCCGTGGTTCGTGATGGAAAAACGATATATCCGAAATATGACACTGATTTCAGAGAAAATGATCGAGTACTCGTTTACACGTACATGGCCAAGAGTGGAGCAGTAAAAAAACTCTTAGGCAAGGAAATGCTGGGGCTGTGATCTATGCCAATGTGGGACAAGTTGAATGCCGATGTGGGCCGTTGGAAAAATACGGTTGCCCATTCACTAGGTCTAATAATGATGTTCATGGGCATCGCACTATTGATCCCACTTGTAGTATCATTCTACTACGGCGAAGATTATCTGATGTTCCTTATCCCCATTATCATAGTGATTCCTATCGGACTCTTGATCTCTTTTGTTTTTAAAGAAAATAAAGAGGGGTTACAATCTACCTCCGGGATCCTGATGATAGGTGGAGCATTTCTAATAATGCTCCTAGTTGGGGCAACACCGTACATGATCTTCGGCATGTCCATACTGGATACGCTATTCGAATCGATGAGCGGTATAACTACTACAGGTTACAGCATGGTGAGAGATTACGAAACCTTCCCTCAGAGCCTGTTCCTTTGGCGTTCTCTGACACAGTGGATAGGCGGTGTGTCAGTCATCCTGATATTTTTGTATATGTTGCCTATCATGGGTTTAGGCGGAAAGGGGTTTTCCATAAACGAGATGTCTGGATCAGGAGCAAAGAATTTTTCTGTTAGACTAAAGGATTCTTCAAAAAGTTTTTTGTCGATATACGTGCTTATTACAGTGGTTCAGTTCATCTTGCTTATTTTATTTGGCGTCAGTGGAATTGATTCTGCGTGCATGACATTATCTACAGTATCCACAGGCGGATTTATGAACAGTGCCGATAGTCTTGCTGGTTATAGCACGATCGTAAAATCTATTGTTGTTGTTTTCATGTTCCTAGGCGGTACGAACTTTTACTTGCACATAAAGGGATTCTATAAAGGAAAAACGAAACCTTACGTTAGAAACACAGAATTTAGATGGACTATCTACTGGTATGCTGGAATTGCTTTACTTATCTCGGCCTTGCTAATTAATTTCACTCGTATTCTTGAACTAGATTATATCTTGAAAACTTTTGGAGATACGATGTTCACCGTGATATCTATGGGTACGACCACAGGATTCATGGTCGTAGACGTTACAGACCCAATATTATGGCCTGTTCCACTCTGCACTATGCTTCTTCTTGTGGTTGCTTTCGTAGGCGGTATGAGCGGATCAACAGCAGGAGGAATCAAAATGTACCGTTTCGTCATAATCGGCAAATACATTAAGAACAGCATTTACAAGACCTTGCATCCTATGGCCGTTTATGACGTGAAGTTAGACGGAGGTAGCGTAGAAGAATCGTCAGTAATCAACGCTTTCATAACTGTGGCACTTTTTGCAGTGACCCTTGTCATAACTTCATTCGTATTCATGATGTCGGGAATACTACCTGAAGATTCAGTAGGATTGGCGATAACGTCAGTATGTAACACTGGTGCAGCCGTAAGCAATTACAGTCCCTTCGGTGCAATGTATCTACTGGATCCAATAGTAAAGGTAGTAATGATTTTGGTCATGTTCTTAGGACGTCTAGAGATAGCCCTTGTATTGTTGTTCTTCATGCCTGGATTCTGGAAAGAGGTTTTAAGGAGCGGTGGAAGAAGACCTGGCAAGACCTGGAACCTCAATCTAAAGGATCGTATGGACAATCACTGATCGGTTCTTCCGCCACATTCCTTCAATATTCTAACAGCGGCGGGATTACCTGGATCTTTTTCGTTCATGGCCCCTGCAACTATACTTGCACCTCCGAACTTACTTTTGTCCATCAAACTCAACGCTAATATCTCCATAGCACCAACGTGGGAAGGATCTATACGTAACGCTTTAGAAGAGAACGCGCCGGCACTCTTAGTGTTACCTATAACGTGCATAACATACGCTGTTATAGCGTTAGCATTGGCAGAATTTTTATTAGCCTTCAAAATACTGCGGGCGAACTTGACTGCGTCCTTGTCCCTTCCAGAAGATATCAATACTGCACATCTAGAACGTAGAACACCGTAATTTTCAGGTGACTGTTGGTATAAAGCATCGGATATCTCCATCGCCTCTTCAAATCTACCCATGGAACTAAGGGAATCGACAGCCAATATCTTGTCAGAAAGATTCTGTGTTTTGATACTGTTAATAACTTCAAAAGAATCGTTAAAACGACCTATGATGTTTAAAGAAAGTGCATATTCTCTAAGAACGTGGCCATTTTTTTCTATATCGGCTAACAACTCCACCGCCAGGTCCGCCTTGCCGAGACATCTCATCGCCTGAGCAATCAGGAACAAGTCTCCACCATAATCTTGAATGTCTTCATAAAGATCATCTAGAACCTTTTCGGAAGCTACGCTTCTTCCGATCACCAACAAAGTAGATGCGCATTGTATCAGCAAGAACGGATCATTCGACGATGATGCAATCTCCCTGAGCATTACTTCCGCCGCGTCTATCTGTCCTGCAGTAATCGATTTTCTTACCTCGAAGAACACATTTTTGTCTTCCATCGAATAACTAGAGTTGTTCCATGAAAATAAAGATAACCCTTTCAATCGGACATCGGGCACTTAAAATATACTTATGAACATTCATACCACAAGATGAAGGTCAAGTCGATAACAATTTACGAGCTTCTATATCACTGCGACTGCAGTTTAGATTTTGATTTAGGTCCTCTTACTTTTGTATATTCTAAGAATGGTTTTGGAAAATCAACGACCCTTAGAGCTCTTGTTTCAACTATGAAAGGAGAATTTGATGTCATAAAAAGCCTTCCTTTCAAAAGAATGGACATCAATTATACAGATGGCGTTAACCTTATAGTCGAAAATCACGAAGAACTCAACGTACAGATACAAAAAAATGAACTTGAGCAACCAATAGACGAATCAGAACTTCGAAGACTTTTCCAAGTTACCTATATTCCACCAGAAAGACAAATCATCAGAAGACGTGACGGACATCTGGTTCCTGCTGTAATTGTGTATGCGACAGAACTTAGAGATCGCATAAGATATGCAAAAGAGAACAGCGAACTAATTAAACCCAAAGAAGGACAACGTCCTGACCTATCAGATGGAGAACTCGTATTTTTGTTCAAAGATCTAAAGGCAAAGCTGGACTACATGAAAGATGCAGGAATGGAGCCTGATACGCCTTCATCATTACGCTTCCCCCCCAGCCATAGCGACCTTGCTAAAAAAAGGGAAGAGTATCAAGATCTGGCCTTCGGTCTTGACGATTACATAACAAGGACCTATCAACTTTCAGAATCAATCGTTGTCTTCAAGGACATCTTGAATAATATGTTCCACAGAAAGACGATGATGATCAACGAAAAAGATAATCTTATTTTTAGACTGGATAACGGAAAGGATCTGCCTCTTGGTGCACTCTCCTCTGGCGAGAAGAATATGGTCATAATCATGTATCGCCTACTTTTCCAAACAGTAGAAGGCTCGATAGTTGTCATTGATGAACCTGAAAATTCATTACATATCGAATGGCAACAAAATCTAAGTAACATATTGTTAGATATTGGGAGACTAAGGAATTTGCAGTTCATAATTGCAACCCATTCGCCTCAGATAATCCATGACAAATGGGACATGGCCAGAGAACTGAGAGATATAAATGCGGAACTCACTGACACCGACGGATATTGCGAATGAGATATCGATGCTGATATCGTCCGAAAAGGACACGGTATTAGCTGTCGAAGGTATAACAGACAGCCGACTTTACAGTAAGTTCATCAATAATGATCATGTAAAGGTGGTCATCGGTCATTCTAAAAGTAACGTCAGAAAAGCAGTAGATGAGTGCTGGAAGAACCGTAAAATAAATTCTGTTGTAGGTATAGTCGACGCAGATCTTGATAGGATACAAAATAAAAAACGTACTCCCCCTGTATTTCAGACGGATTACCGGGATCTAGAGATCATGATGATGTCAAGTCCCGCACTGGATGATGTGCTTATCGAGTATGCAGATACTGATGCGCTTGAAGCTTTCACAGAAAAATATGGCCCAGTATTCGACGCAGTGATATCAGCTTGCTATCCAATTGGACTTCTGATGTACATTTCTGAAAAATACAGACTTAGCCTATGTTTTAAAACTCTGGATTTTAATAATTTCATAAACCCGAAGGATCTTCAGGTCGATGAGAAAAGACTTATTGAGAATATTTTAAATTGTACTACCAATCCACGTATCAATAGGAAGAATCTACTGGATATCCTATTGGACGAAAGTTCTAAAGAACATGATCCATCAAATTATGCTCGAGGTCACGATGCTGTCGATGTACTACTTATCGGCCTGAGATATACCTTCGGTTCGTTCAATTGTAAGAACATACGAAGTGGCGAACTCTCAGGATCGTTGAGATTGGCTTTCAGTGACCATTACTTTGCAGGCACCCATCTTTATAACAACACGGAAAATTGGGCTAAAAAGAAATGCTTTAAGTTATGGTCACTCAATCTTTATCTCTGATCTTACAATTCCTTGGGATGTCTCGGTTATCTTCTGTACCCTGCGTTCACTTTCCACTAAAATCTTCTTACATCTATCTCTAAGCACGGTGGCACGTTCGTATACTTCTAGACTTTTATCAAGATCGAGTGTTCCACTTTCAAGATTTTTTACAAGTTCTTCGAGAGCCAATATGGATTCTTCGAAGCTCATTTTCTCTATATCCTCATTCATTGTTTTTCACCTTTTTTACTTCCGCTTTGGCACTGCCGTCGCGGAACCTCACGTCGATTATAGATCCTTCTAATAAGGCCCGTGCGGAGGTTAACGTTCTTCCTTCAGAGTCGGTCACGTAGCTGTATCCTCTTTCAAGCACTCCCAGTGGATTAAGGGCCGCAGATCTCTTTTCCAACGAGTCTATCTTAGATGCCGCATCCCTGATGCGATGATCTATCGCCATGGTTAGACGAACTGAGATGGATCCCATGTTCTCGTTCAGGGACGCTACTGTACGCATAGCCGCGGCAGGAGATATCTTAGACTCTACAGAATTGAAGCGGGACCTCATAATTTGTACAGAAGACTTTAGAGCCGAATCGGCACGGTCTGAAAGTTGTCCGGTCCGTATCTCGAACATTGCCAGTCTTTCGTACTGCCTTACGGGGTCTAATTTAGATGATATAAGATCCATGCGAGAATGCATCAACTTCGTAACGTGTATCAATGCCCGATTGGCTCTGATCCCTATGCTGTCGATCTGCTTGATGATCTCTCTCTTATCGCGAAGTGCCAGTTCCGCGGCTCCCGTAGGAGTGGGCGCTCTAACGTCAGCAACAAAATCAGCTATTGTAAAATCAGATTCGTGACCGACAGCAGATATTATCGGTACTTTGGATGCCACAATTGCTCTCGCGACGATTTCCTCGTTGAACGCCCATAGGTCCTCGATGGACCCTCCGCCTCTTCCGACTATTATGACGTCGACGTTCTCACGGTTCAGTAGCTCTATACCTCTTACTATGGAAGCCGCTGCACCTTCTCCCTGTACCTGTGCAGGCGCCAAAAGAATGTTCACGGGGAACATCTTTCCTGATGTGGATACAATGTCGTGAATCACCGCTCCGCTTTCCGACGTGACCACCCCTATAGTCTTCGGATATGTAGGGAGAGTTCTCTTACGGGACGTTTCGAACAATCCCTCGGCCTCCAACTTCTTCCTTAGCTTCTCATACTCCAAGAACAGGTCGCCTATGCCAGAGCGTTGCATGGTTTCTACAATGAACTGGTAACTCCCTCCTTGTACCCAAAGGTCAATACGTCCGAATGCCCTGATTTTCATATTCTCCTGAGGTTCAAAATCAATTCGCCCCCGGGAATTTTTAAACATCACGGACCGAATCTTACTTGTTTCGTCCTTAAGAGTAAAATAGTAATGGCCACTTGAATGGAAAGTGAGATTGGATATCTCTCCGAGTACCCAAACGTCCTTTACAGACGGAGATTCAGAGAGTATTGACCGAACCCTCGTGTTAAGTTGTGTGACTGTCAGACTCTCGGCCATGTCACGTGTAAAGAGGCGTATCTCTTTAATTTATCGGGTCGTCTGTAATTACGTCCCCGTTAAATATAGTAAGTCGATTGATTACTATGGAACAAAATGAGCTGCTTTCGATCATTGATGAAGATAGCCGGTTTGCTGTGAACCGAATAAGATCGATGTCCGATGCCCCCTTCGCAAAAGAAGTGGGTATCAAGACCGTTCTAGTTTCCAAGGAAAAGACAGTAGCCGAAATGCCAGTACGGCCCGGGATCCTCAACGGTCTCGGCGTAGTACACGGAGCGGCCACTTATGCATTAATAGATCACGCATTCGGAGTCGCTTCTAATGTTGAACGGGATTCGGTAGGTCAGTGCGTTAACGTTCACTATTATCGAACCGTTAAGGACGGTGTACTTAGGGCTGAAGCTGTGCTTATCAACGAATCTCGTTCAATATCAAATTATGACGTGAAAGTCTACAATAACAATAACTTGGTTGCTTCCGCAGTATGTACCGGATTCAAGATCGAGGTTAGAAAATGAACGACAGGAAGTGTCCTAACTGTGGCGAGATTGTGTCATCGCTGAGCGTGACTTGTCCTAAATGTTATAATCCCGTTCCAAGGGAATATATTACTGAGAAAAAATCTGCTACTTCTATGAAAAGTGAAGGGTCCGATAAAAATATGTTCATCGCCACTATTCTAGCAGTAATACCAGGAATATTCGGACTACAGGGGCTCGGATTAATATATCTAGATCATAGAGAAAGTAAAGGCTGGTACTTCCTTATAATCGGTGCCGTATTGTTCATGTGTATGTATCTGTGCGTCAACTGGTGGAATTCGGTAGGATCGTTTACCAAAATACTTCTTACATTCTCGCTAATTATTATTGCTATAACGTATATGTCGTCCTATCTGGCACAATTGATAGAAACACGTTTTGGATCGTACCTTAATTTTTTCAGACGTTAATACATCCCACTTTTACGAAGTCGGATAATTATCTCGGATGTCATTTGTGCCAGCTGTAGAGCTCTACGACCGTTACCGATCTCTGCAGGATCATCGGGGCATAATTTAGAGTAAGCGTATCCTATGCGTTCCTGTAAATTGGTTTTAAGCGTAGG
>CAYYMA010000009.1:12404-18281 GCA_964472805.1 uncultured Methanomassiliicoccales archaeon
TCCAAAGACGTCTTACCCATATCCAATGGATCCAATAGTATTATGTCGTTATAGATTGAATCGAAATCCATGGTATCAAGATTGACGCGACAGACACCGACCTCGACGACTATATTATCGGGATAACCTTTGTCGCCGTCGGTGTTGACCTCGATCACGTATATCTCTGTCACATACCTTGAACGTAAAGAATAATAGATAATGCCACCGATTCTGAATTGTATTTTACTACGTTCAAGGGAAAACATTACTACTCTTCCATAGATACGGGAATATGTACAGGGTCAAAAGTATCGATGAACTCTACCAGGAAGTTAGGGATTTTGATATTGTAATAACTAATGATGCTCCTCTTGCAACAGCTTTGAACGGTAGGATAGATCGTCCAATGGTAGGAAGTTTCGCGTATACACCGAAACAGCTCGCCGCTGAACTTTCTGTGCAAATACTTGGAAGGGGGCTTATGAGCGATCTTCAAGTGATAGCCACCGTTGCTGATGAAACTGGGTACGGATTCAAATATATACATGGCGAAATAGAAAACATAAAAAACATAAGAAAATACACTTCAGACGTCAAGAAACATCTATATTCTCGACATTCAAAAAATGTTTTTGAATCTTATTATGTCTTACCCACAATAGAAAAGGCCATGGATATGTTCATTCCAGAAACATACCATGAAGAAAGCAAAGCAGGATTGGTTATCTCGGAAAATATATTCTTGGGTAAAAGTACTGCAGTGATTGGCATAGAATTGTTTGATGACCTTGATAAGCACTTTATTCCAATAAAACACGAAGAAATCAAGATTACCGTCGAATCGGATGAATTTGAGATCGGAACAATTTATGAGATAGGAAACGACAGACAAATAGCTGAGAACGTCATCGATTTGATAGACATTGAACGTGCCAATGATATTGCCATAGTCATGGATACTGAAAGTAGTATCGCTGATGCAGTTCGTGCTGCACTTTACAGGCGTGGAATACCGTTCAAGAACAATATGACCGTACGCGATCTTTCTCAAATACGTGACTATTTACGTTTTTTAAACTTTGGAATATCATACATGACTGTAAGAGTCAGACATGTAAGAGAACTTTTCTCAGCCTACGGCGGTTCCATAAGATCGAAGTACAACAACGTATTACTTTCAAGATTGCCTGAGATAGGCGGTAGAGCCCTTGAACTTGCAGAATGTATGAAAAATATTAAAGAAATGACTTTTGAAGAAGTCTGTGATCTGGTTGTTCGTGAACGTCACCAACCTCAGGTCCGCATGATACTAAACGAACTCAAATTTAACGACATAAAAGTCACTCCACAACTGGTCGGAGAAATGAACTATGCTGTTAACAACGTATCAGAACTTCATCATAATGAGCAGATACCAGAAAGTGAGAAGAAAGGTGTACTTTTGGCAGACTGTCACAGGTCGATGTTCATAGACAGACCGTTTGTAGCTTACTTAGGAATGGGAAACGAATGGGGCAACAAAATTATCGGTAAACAATACATTGATAAAGAATCTGAATCAGAAAAGGATGCCATGAAGTTCCGTGCACTACTTCAGCAGGGTTCTTCACGAATATATGCCGTTAACGCAACCAAAAACGGTAAAATCGCTAGGCCGACTTTACTTTTTGAGGGCGTGAATGAAATCGAAAGGAGAGCTTGTTCAGTTGTCAAATTCAGAGACGTTGCAAACGTAACAAAAGGCTCATGGCATGTCGAAGAACAAGAGTCATTCCCTGAAACAGGCATCGTACATTTGGACAAAGATACAACAAACGAGTGGAAATTCACTAAATCGTCATACAATAATTACTACATGTGTCCCCGGGCTTTCTATTACAACAATCTAATTTCAACGCCAGACAACGAATGGACTGCGTTCGGCGTACTTTTACACGAATTCGCTGAAATATATGTCTGTTATCCCGACGTCGTTAAAAGTAAAGATCTAGAATATTACGTTGAACGTATTGGAAATACGTATGCTGGTGTATCGTGTCCGATGATGGAGGACATAGATTTAGACCGTATCAGAATAGGCCTGAGAAATCTTATGGCGTATATAGACTCTAGAGTGAATGAACCCGTACCACTTGACGTAGACAATTTATCACGTAAATATCCGAACGAATTGATGAAGATAGAGGGATTGGATAAAACAAGTAGTCTTGTTGAAGGTGACATAACTTCATCCGCACATCCTATATTCGGCAAGTTCGATCTATTATTGGATTCACAGATTATAGATTATAAATCTGGCAAATTTGTTGATGCTAAAAAGGTCATAAATAAATTTGAAATGGATAGTAACGGTTATGTTGAAACACAACCATTGATATATTTAGCTCTTTTAAAGGATTCTGGAATCTCCGCATCAGGAATTTTTAGTCTTTTTTATTTATTTGGCACAGATGGACGTATAAAGGATGAAAGGTCTGTAAAAGATGGAATAGTCGATATACGCTTACTTGAAGAAACTAAAATGGAAGCCATTCGAGGCAATGACTCGCCTGTAAGAGATTCATTCAGCACTGTACAAAAATATAAAGTAGTGTATGAAAACTGGGATTCTTTTACATCTTCCATATTGGCATCTGGCCTTCCGCCAGAAGAATGGGAAAAAAATGATTCCTTGTTAAATGCTATACTTACTGCCCTCAACATGAAGCCCGGAGTAGGAAATAAAAATACCGTAATAGGGGCACTTAAGAAGCTTTATAAATTTATTTCAGGGGATTATTGGGAATCAGGAGGCACCGTTCTTGTACCGTCAGATTCTATGGATAAATTCCTTAAAAATTTAGACAAAGATCATTTGGATGCTTCCGATATGATAAATTCAAAATTCCCAGCAAGACCCAAGAAAGACTGCCTCAAGTGTGATTTTGCATCAGTTTGTACTCGTGAACCTGTATCATTAGAAGAAGGAGTTGAAGAATATGGCCAGTGAACCTAATTCAGCACAGAAGAAGATATCGGAGAGTTTGGATGGCTTTTACGTAGTTGACGCAGGACCTGGAACGGGAAAAACGTTTACAATAGTCAACAGATATGTGAATATCGTAAGCAAACCAGATATTCAAACCAAAGATATTCTACTACTTACATTCACAAGAAATGCTGCAGCGGAAATGGAAGAACGGATCAGAGAAAAACTTACCGAAATTAAACTTGAAAAGGATACTAGACTTGTGCAGGCAGGAACTTTTGATTCTTTCTGTTATTCTATTGTTAAAGAATCACCTGAAGTTATCAGTGATTTCCTTAAATTTGATGAACGCCTTACAAGAGGAGCGACGTTGATTGAAAATGAAACGTTGAACAGAGAATATTTTAGTGATTTCTTCGATCGATTTAGTGCTGAACGTGGAAAAGAATATGGGAACGTAGCAATCGTAGCCAGCACCATTCCATCAGACATATACAAATTGATCAGTAAACTCATGTCAAAAGGCATTGTTCCACTGAAAAAAGGATGGTTCGGCGATAAAGATGGTAAAGATCTCTTTGGAAACACAGCCAAGATAATGTCACTTCTCGAAAAAATGAACGGCGATCCAAAAACTAGAAAGGGGTCGGTGGATAAGCTACAGAACAAAATAAAGGATGGGGCACTTTATACGGAAGGTTTACCGACGTTAGATAAAGACATAGAATTTTCTTTGGATGTTCTTAAAGCCTCCGTATACGACGACCGCTCAGAAGTCCTAGAGTTTATTCATGATGTATATTACGATTTTATACGTCATTCGGTTGCAGACGACAGACTGACATTTGGATTGAACTCCGTGTTCGCGTTTTTGATACTGTTTAAAAATGCGGGCGTCAGAGAACGAATGTCCTGTAGATATGTGATGATCGATGAATTTCAAGATACAAACGAAAATCAAATGATGATCGCACTGATGCTTCTTAGAGAGCCGAACTTATGCGTTGTCGGCGACTGGAAACAGGGAATATATGGATTTAGATTCGCCTCGATTGAAAATATAATCGATTTCGAAAAACGTGCAATTATTATGCACGATTATCTGAACGATGATAACGATCGGGTGCCATTTAAAATACCCAATGTAAAAAGACTATCTTTAGATATTAACTACCGTAGCTCTCAGAAAATCATCGATACTTCATTTTGTGTTTTAAAATTACCGGGGACAGAAACCGAAAACGTGTATCTGAATCCAGAAACGGTCATAGAACTTACTGCGGGAAACGATAAGATTGGCGATAATACACACGTAAAATATGTACAGGTCCCATCATCTGATGGAGCCTCGGAAACAGTCTCCAGGATCATAGACTATGTAATTGGAGATTACATGATTTGTGACGGTGACGTTCTAAGAAAGCCAGATTATGGAGATATTGCCGTAATATGCAAGAACGGAAAGATGTGTCGTGCGGTATATGAGAATGCAACACAACGAGGAGTTCCAGCATTCCTTCAGGGGGAAGTAGAGATAATGTCTACTAGAGAGGGTAAGCTACTTTTATCCTGGTTAAAATATTTAAACAACAAACGCGACCCTTGGGGCCTCGTAGGTATACTTTCAGATATGGAATATCTAATGGGAGACATCAAACGTATCATAAAACCAGACAAAGATGGAAACTTTGCTGAAGCACCATCAGATATTCTCATTATAAGAAAAGAGCTTATAAAAAAGAAACGCCGGATTACCGAACTCATATCATCGATCTTTACTTATTACGGATTGAATAACGATGTCACACAAGCAATCATAACTACTCTGTCATCCGCTCATCGTTCATCGCTTCTAACAATATCGGATCTAATTAGAATAATTGAGGCAGATATCAAAGAACATAATACATACAACATAGATGCAGATCTAGATACTGATGCAGTACTAATTCAGACTATGCACAAGTCCAAAGGTCTAGAATATCCTATAGTGATAATACCTCAATTAAACAGGGGAGTGATCCCGAACTCCATGTCAGATCTTGCTGCTATTTCGTATAATGAAATAGAAGGGGTCAGGTGCACGGAAGAGATCGTATCAGTAGACGGATTCATTAAGATTGGACGTTCCTGGAAGACCGATTTAATTCGTTCAGTTTTAGATAAAGACTATAGCGAAGATCGTCGCACACTTTTCGTAGCTATATCGAGAGCGAAACAGTATGTAACAATGATTTGTGGTAACACTCCGTCACGTTTTATAGATGGACTCTCGGGAAAAGAATACTTAGGTTCTGTTGGAAACCTCGCGGCACCTTTGCGCAAGTCATATGAACACGTTATTGATAAACCAGAAATAACCCCTTTCAAGCCTCGTCGCAGGATTATAGGCGTCCACGACATAATGACGTTTGAAGGCGGGACCCCGGCAGAAGATTCGGACGAGATTTCAGGCAAAGGCATGGAATACGGCACAAAGGTCCACGCTATAGCTGAGGGATTAGCCAGAGGGATTGAACCTCGTGAGGACGAAACAAGTATTCCAGAGATAGGTGCGATCAGAGAAATTCTTGATTCCTTAAAGGACGCGGATTTAACTCTTGTAGAAGTGCCTTGTTCATTACCTCTTAACGATATCAACGTTACATTGAGGGGTATAATCGACCTACTTGCACTATATCCCGATCACGCTGTAGTTCATGATTACAAGACAGATGTATCAAAAAATAACATGGATGCGTACATACTACAGTTAAGCGTATACGCCAACGCAGTATCAGGATATTATAAACGTCCAGTTAAGTGCGTCATCGATTTCATATCCTTAGGAGAAAAAGAAGAATTCGAACCGATGTCCATTAAAGACATAGAGTCTTACATACAGGCTATTTAATAAAGGAATTGGATTGGGGGTCTATGGGGATTAA
>CAYYMA010000010.1:0-17370 GCA_964472805.1 uncultured Methanomassiliicoccales archaeon
GCGCAGATGATGAGGAGGATGATTCCGATGAGCAGTGAAATAATTTCAGAAATAAAGCGTGATTACATCGTCAACCTGCTCAAAGAGGGCAAAAGGACGGATGGTCGCGGAGTTAAAGACGTAAGAGACATAAAGTTCGAAATCGGACTGATTGAGAGTGCAGATGGTTCCGCAAAGGTCACATTGGGAGACACCACGGTAATAGCTGGAGTGAAACTACAGCCTGGTACCCCGTTCTCCGATAAACCGAACAGCGGCGTTATGACCACAGGAGCAGAACTTATTCCTATGGCTCACGCTTCGTTCGAATCTGGTCCACCAGGAGAAAAGGCAATAGAACTTGCCCGTGTGGTAGACCGTGGAATACGTGAATCAGGAATGATCGACGTAGATAAATTGTGCATTACTCCAGGACAAGAGGTCTGGATGTGCTACATCGACATTTACATAATCGATTACTGCGGCAACCTATTTGACGCGTGCAACCTTGCGGCTGTACTTGCTATCAAGAACGCTATTGTTCCAGGTGTACGTTATGGTAAAGGCGAGGACAGACCTATGCCCGTTACATGCACTCCTATCTCGGTAACATCCGTAAAGATAGGAAAGAACTTAATAGTGGACCCGAATTTCGACGAGGAGCACATTGCTTCTGCACGCCTTACCGTCACCACAGATGATGAGGGAAATTTCAGGGCTATGCAGAAGGGCGGTCAAGGCTCGATCAGCCTTGACGAACTCAACTCCTGCCTCGACATGGCTGTCGAAACGGGAATAAAGATCAGAAAAATAATCGGGTGAAATAAATGTCTAAAAGAACCAAAAAGGCCGGAACCGCCGGAAGGTTCGGCGCAAGGTATGGTGTCGTCGTCCGCAACAGGGTCAAAACTATAGAGGCCCACCAGAAGATGAGACACGAGTGTCCTGTGTGCTACCACGTCTCTGTGAAGAGAGTAAGCGCTGGAATATGGGAATGCAGCCGTTGCAATGCTAAATTTGCAGCTGGTGCATATACACCAAAGACCAGAAAGGATATCTCTAAGGTATCGGAGCAGTAAGCATGTCTGATTACAGGTGTGCAAAGTGCAACGAGCATCTAAGAAACGTTAACGCATTGGGTCTCCAGTGCGAGAAATGTGGATCTAAGATCTTCTTCAAAGAGAGGCCGAACATAAAGAAAGTCCTTAAGTCAGACTGATCGCATGCTGACCGCGGTCCTCACGATCGAGTCCGTAAACGCTGATAGCATAGTAGCTTCGGTAGGACCCGATACGGGGGAACTCCCTCGCACGCACGTTTCTGTGCGTTCAGAGGGAGAAGCGGCCATAGTAGAGATATCAGCTGCAGACTCCTCAGCGATGAGGGCTGCGTTGAACTCTTATTTAGAAAGCATAGCAATCATAGAAGACCTAGAGAACATAATAAAGTGATAACAATGAACGGAATAAGCCCCCAACTTCAGAACCAGATTACGCAGTTCCAACAAATTCAACAGCAGTTGCAGAACGTCAGTGCTCAAAAATCACAGATGGACGCACAGCTTAGAGAACTCAAACGCACCCTGGAAGAACTTGAAAAGTCATCAGGAGACGTCTACAAAAATGCAGGCTCCCTTCTGATAAAAGTAGATGACAAAGACGCGATCAAAACGGACATAGAAGATTCTATTGAAACTTTAGATATCCGCGTAAAAAGCATGGACCGTCAGGTTAAAACATTGCAGGACAAATACAAATCCCTTCAAGAGACCATTAACAATGCTCTCGGTAACGCACAACCTGTAAACGAAGACGAGTGAAAATCATTTACGGGCCACTGGCCCGGACTTATATTCTATGTAGTGTCTTAGAAACATTACAATAATTATTTAAGCCACACTTACGTGGCGATTTATGGATGCTCTGCGTGTAGAAAATGTACATAAATTCTACGGAGAGATCGAAGCAGTAAAAAACATCAATATCTCTATAAAAGAAGGAGAGATATTCGGACTTATTGGACCGAACGGTGCTGGAAAGACCACTGCACTAAGAATGATCTCTACACTTATAACGATCTCATCTGGAACTATATCGGTATGCGGTCATAACGTAGCCACGGAAGGCGACAAGGTTAGAAAATGTATTAGCTATCTACCGGAAGATGCCGGTGCCTACAAAGGCCTGACCGGACGGGCGTATTTACGTTTTATAGCGGGTTTCTTTACAAACGGAGACGACACCGACGTAATGTGCCAGAAAGGAATGGACATTGCTAACCTTGGCGACAGGATAGACAGTAAAGTTAACACCTACAGCAAAGGAATGATGAGACGTTTGCTTATCTCTAGAGCCATCATGACCAACCCTAAGTTCGCAATAATGGACGAAGTTACGTCCGGTCTTGACGTTATGAACGCACACGACATACGAGAACTCATTCGTGAAATAGCGAAAACAGGCGTTACCGTTCTACTTTCTTCTCATAACATGTACGAAGTAGAATCTCTTTGTGACCGAGTAGCAATGATAAACAAAGGGGAAATAATCATGCAGGGCACACCAGCAGAACTCCTTAGAAAATACGATGCGAAAAACCTCGAAGAAGTATTTATCAAAGGGGTGAAGTCCGTTGAATAAACTCTTCAACTTAATGAAAAAGGAGCTCAGAGAGCTTCTGAACATTGAATCAATAATGTCAATAGCTGTCGTAATGATCATTTTCGTAGGTCTAGGATTGATGATCGGCACACAAACAGATGAAGCATCTAAACCGCCAACTTTCGGGATCTTGAATTACGATGACGATAATGTCGGAGGATATACCGATACAGCAATGGAAGTCATCGAAGGCATTTACAGTTCACCTGAGATTCAGGCCAGTCACTTGATAGAAATATCGTCGAACGGCGATACAAGAGAAGATGGCGATGCATTGATAACTAAAATGCAAGAACTAAGATTAACTAGTGCAATAGTCATAGATAGTCAATTCAGTTCGAACATCGACACAAAACAACCAGGTGAGATCCGCGCATATTTCATTACTGAAGGTGCAGGAATGCTTGGCGGCATGGATTCAGAAATAATTGCCATGGTCATCGATATGATCAACAAAAAAATATCTGCTGAACTGATAGATCAAAGTTTTACACCTGGCTCTTCTGTATTCCTTATAAATCCCGTTTCTTTCAAAGGAACGAGTAACTTCACATACGTGAACGGTAACCTCATCAACGGCGTAACGCCAATGGCGATAAGCAGCACGATGATGTCCCAGACCCTTATGGTCCCCATAGTGATCATGATAGTCATCATGGTCGTAGGCAGTATCGTTATCTCGTCCATGGGCAATGAAAAGGAAAACAAAACGTTGGAAACGTTACTTACGTTGCCCGTAAAGAGATCAACAATCGTCAGTAGCAAGATCCTAGCTTCAGCGATAATGGGTCTTGTGTATGGAATTGCGTACATGGCAGGAATGTACGTTTATATGCAAAGCATGTCAAAAGGCCTGGGTGGCGCAAATTTGGCAGATTACGGACTTACGCTAGGACTCGTGGAATGGGCTATCATAATGCTCGTTGTATTCGTAGCGATAATGTGTGCACTGGGTCTTTGTATGATATTAGGTGCGTTTGTTAAGAACTACAAGAGTGCTCAGACCATGACGCTTCCTATAACGGTCCTTGCGATCATACCGATGATTATCTTCATGTTCGCGGACTGGAACTCGTTAGGCACCGGAATGCAGGCGTTGATGTTCATAATACCGTTCTCACATCCAATGATGATCATGCAGAACCTGATGTTCGGCAACTACCTCATCGTCATTGCTGGAATGATATACAATATCGCATTCGCAATTGTAACAGTACTGATTACGGTCAGATTATACAACTCGGACATATTGCTCATTGGCTTTGGATCTACCAAGTTAGGCCGGGCTTTGGCAAAGTACAAAAAGGCAGACTGAGCATGAGGCACATGGGAAAATATAGAGAAGTCGTAGATGCTCTGCGAGATGGGAAGAAAGCGATACTCGTACACAACAACGCCGACGTTGACGCTGTGGGTTCTGCGTACGCGTTGTACAGATGTTTTCCCGACTGTACCATATGCGCATGCGGAGGAACGGATTATGTGGCAAGTGCCTTCGCAGAAAATCTGAGTATTCCGTTATTGGACACTTATGATCCAGAAGATTATGATCTAACCGTTGTTGTAGATACGTCGTCACCTGAACTTCTTGACGTTACCGTACCAGAAGGTAGCATCGTTATCGACCATCACATCTGTACAGACAAATGGAATGGCATGAGGTTCTTCTGTGACTGTAATAGTATATCCTGTTGCGAAGTCGTTGCAGAAATAATACGAGAAGCTGAAATCGTTATCGATAAAGATACTGGACGAGCACTTCTCGGAGGAATGCTTACTGATAGCGGACATTTTCAGTTCGCTAAACCAGACACATTAAGAAATTTTGCTGGCATAATGGAAGAGGGTGGAGTAGCGATGGATGAAGCTTTGTCTACTACACACGCAGAAGCCAGAATGTCAGAACGTATTGCGGTGATGAAGACCATCGAGCGTGTAAAGTTCGAACGGGTGGGGGACATGATCGTTGCTTCTGCTGTAGGAAGTAGTTTTGAAGCTTCCGCTTGTAGAGCCATAACGTTAGCTGGTGCAGACGTAGTGTTCGTAGGAACACAGAGAGAAGAATTCTTTAGAATAAGTGCCAGATCCACACAGGAGATGGTCCGAAGAGGCGTTAATCTCGGAGATACCGTAAAAAATATAGGTATAGATACAGACTGTGACGGCGGCGGACACATTGGAGCAGCGGGACTCTCCGGGATCGGAGATGTGGAAGCTGTGCTAGGTATGTGTGTTTCCAGAACTATGGACGCATTTCGTAAAATCAAAGCTGAAATGTTATCCGAATGATCACATCTTACCAAGTTTTACCAGCACTTCTTTGAGCACATCGTAGTTATCGGGCTTCTTCTCAAAGTAATCAGCAACAGGTTTCAAGATCTCTGATAGAGCGTCAGAAACTCCATTCTTAAGATCAAGTGGAAACAGGCCGCCTCCGAAATAAGCCTTGGTCAACTCATCATAATTTTTGTATGATACTGGGCCTCCGAACTTTTCTGGACGGTCAATATCTAGTTTCTCCAACCGGGGGAATATGACGTACCTGCATAACATAAGGACAGGATTAGTGTCTTCGGCATCCTTCTCAGGAGGACAAAATGCCTTCTTCATCTTCTTAGTTATGTCTTCCTTTGTATCGTGAATATTAATATTCCTGTCCGGCTTGCTTTTGGACATCTTGGATTCCACTGGATCCATTCTATTGCCTCCTCCTAGTCCTGGTAACAGAGGCGTATGAAGTGCGATGGGTTTTCTCCACCCGAGTTTATCCGCGGCGTCACGAGCGAGCATATGTGCCCTTCTCTGATCGATGCCGGCGTATGCTAGATCCACATCCATACAGAATATGTCCGTTGCCTGAAGAATAGGGTAGAATATCTTTGACGTATCTACGTCAGCTTCGTCCTCGGACCGCCCCATGATAGTCATTGCTCGCTTGACCCTGTTGAGAGACGTTACTTTAGCAACTTTGATTACTTTCTCCCAATATTCAGTGTTGCTTACGAGATCGCTGGCATACAGATATGTAACTTTATCCACCGGAACACCAAGAGCCGTAAAACAGTCCTCCATATATCTGGCACATATTCTTATATCGTCTATATTCCCATCAAGTTTATCGTTGATCGAAGCGTGCCAATCCGCCCAAAGTATCGAAACTTTAAAGCCTGCGTCCGTCAAGTCCTTGATCTTAGAAGCCACGAGTACCCAACCCATGTGTACAAGTCCAGAAGGTTCGAAACCAATATACGCGGTGGGATGCTCTTTTGTCCTAAGTAATTCTTTGAGCTCGTCCTCGGTAACGACCTCTTCCACGTTACGCATTGTCAATTCGTACCTTTTAATGGCATTCATTTGTATCGATGTTGTTATCGAGCCTTACTTTAAATATATCTTGTCCAGAACAGGTTAATAAACGCGCTCTGACATGCACTTTAGGTGTACGAACTACTGAAAAAAAGCTTCCTTGAAAGCCCGGTCATCGAAAGGAACGGGTATCCGTATTTTATTAATCCGATGAGCGACGGGATACCGACGGTAGAACCTGCACTTCTGAAAGAGGTTATCGATGGTATGATAGAGATCGGTAATTTTGAATGCGACATCATACTTGCACCAGAGGCTATGGGGATACCGCTTGTTGTTGCACTATCTCTTAGACTTGGTATACCATACAGCATCATACGCAAACGAAGATACGGCATTCCAGAAGAGATCGAAGTTCATCGCGATACGGGTTACTCTTCCGGTAACGTATACGTAAACGGCCTAAAGAAAGACGATCGTGTCGTGATAGTCGACGACACCCTCAGCACAGGCGGAACTATGAGGGCATTGGTTTCCTCGTTAACGTCTCGTGGAATAGAGATCGTCGACATATTGGTAGTTTTTGATAAGACCGAAAACATTTCTACGACGGTTCCAGGAATGAACGTAAAAGCATTACTAAATGTAAGTATAAAAGACGGCAGACCCTGGGTGAATTACTAACTGTAGCTTTACGTTTATATCTCACTCCTAGGACAATAACCTACTATGGGTGCAGAAATACTTCTGCTAATCTTATTGATGAGTATAGCGGGAGCTTTGTTAGGTACGTTTACAGGATTAGTGCCTGGAATCCACGTGAACACACTTGCCACCGTTCTGTTAACGTCGTATCCCGCTTTGTATGTCGTTGTCTCTGGTTTTGCAGAGCCAGGAACGGTTCCAGTATTGATTTCAGCATGTATCATGTCCGCTTCCGTAGTGCATTCGTTCATGGATTTTATTCCATCGGTATTCATAGGTGCACCAGATGCCGATGAGGCCCTTACGATGTTGCCTGGTCATAGAATGTTGATGAACGGCGAAGGGATGGCCGCCGTAAGAGCAGCGGCTATAGGAAGTGCGGTAGGGGCACTTAGCGCGATGGCATTAGCGATACCGATCCAATACATTATGTTGAATGGTGCGGCTGAGATAATGGACCATATAACGTTGTATGTTGTTCTATTCGTTTCTGTAGTCATAATATTCTCAGCCGAAAAATTTAACGGAAAGATTCTTGCATTATTACTTTTCATTATTTCTGGTGCGTTAGGCGTAGTATGTGATATGAACATACTTTCAAACGGATTATTTGGAAAGGGAACACTTCTGTTCCCTCTCCTGTCTGGGTTGTTCGGCGTCCCGCCTCTTCTAAGGTCCGTAGGTAACAAAGGAGCACCAGAACAGTACGACAGTGAAGAAGATCCAGTAAGCCCTTTACCCGGACTCAGGGGAGTTCTAACAGGATGTGTTGCAGGATGGTTTCCCGGGATCACAGCTACCGCAGGTGCAGCACTTTCTGCAAGTATCTGTCGTGAAGAAAAACCAGAAAATTTTATTTCATTAGTGGCTTCCATCGGAACTGTAACGTCGGTTTTTTCGCTGGTCACTTTATCGGTGACTGGAAGCGGTCGATCAGGAACTTCGTCAGTGATAAAGGAAATAATAGGCGACGGATTGAAAGGGTTCTGCTCTGAAGCATTTCTTCTATTGCTGATGACGATATGCATCGCATCTGCCTTTGGTTATGTTATGACGATTGTGGTCGGACGTGGAATGTCCACTATCGTCGATAGGATAGATCCATACAAGATGAGCGTCGGGGCGTTAATATTATTGATATCCCTTGTTGCTGTGATGACTGGCCTAGGAGGACTAACAGTATTGGCTATAGCGACGCTTGTAGGACTTATTCCACAGTATGCTGGCACTAGTCGTATACCCCTTACGGGGTGCTTGCTTATCCCAGTGATATTAAGCGGATTTTTATGATCACATTCTTTTGGCCGCGTTATTTAAAAATTTCTCTATGTTTATTACGACCCTCTCATGGGTCCCCTTAGCGATTTCTCCTGCTGCATCAGTCACAGTAAACGAAAACATAAGCAAACGACCTTTGATTCCAACTAACTCCGTAACACACTTAACCACAGAACCAACAGGCGTAGGCGCTAAGTGATTCAACATAGTACGGCTTCCCACGCTACATGTATCGGGATCCAAATAATTTATGACGGATTTATAAGCTGTTTTTTCCATGAGAGCAGCAAGAGCAGGAGTGGCGAATACCCGTTGTGTTCCGCTTCCTACTGCTATAGCTGTCATGTCTTCGGTCACTATTTCGGATGTTTCACCTTTTACTCCGGTTACCAATCTTTTCAACTCATCTACCATTTGAAAACCCAATGTTCCATAATACTGTAAGTTTTTATTATCATTCGTATATCAGTGTGATGATGGGATCAGACGAATTATACTCAATGCTCTACAGCCTCAGAGAAAAACTAAGGCATGAAGAAGCAGATGAAGATGGCAAAAAGCCAGAGATATGCTCCGATCGGTCCCTGACCGAAATGTCTTTGAGCATGCCAATGGGACCAGACCAGATAGAATTGATCAATGGATTAGATGAAAAATTCATAGATGTATATAGCAGTGCATTCTTGGAAATTATTCAGAGACACCATTCGAAGAATGAGAATGGTACTCGCATGGAAGCTAAAACAGCCAACATACTCAGGGAACTTGAAAAAAAGTTGGTAAATATCAACAAAAGGAACCGCATGCTCTATCAGGGCAGCCTATCTAAGAACCTTACATTTGACCTTAGTGGAATAATCGGCAAAGATTTTTCGGATATTTTATTTGGGAACAAGTACACAGTAAGACTTTGTGATCTCGCCGCAGGAGAGGAACAAATCAAGATCTACAAGACATTGAACAATATGCTCAGAGAGGTCAATCGTAACTCCAGAGAAACGGGGCAATATGATCTTTTTATTGCTTATCCCTTTGTACAGGGTAAAATGCCCGGCGGGGATTTTGATATCCGGGCACCACTGGCACTGTTTCCGGTGAAGATGGAGAAAGATTCGCGTTACGTAAACTTGATAGTAGACAGAAGTCGAGATCCTGTATTCAACGGTACACTTGCACTTGCATACATAAAATTGGCAGGCGAGAACCGTCCTATGCCTGACTTGACCATAGAGAATTACAACGCAGAAAACTTCTTTAGTAAATTGATACAGTTCTACTCTGAGCAAAGCATATCCATGGAAACATGCGATATGAAACCAACAACATTCAGAGAATATAGAACAGGAGAATTTCCCAAATACTTGCCAGGTCGACTAAAGATCGTTCCTAACTTCGTGCTGGGACGTTATTCGTCATATTCTAGTTCCATACATTTGGATTTCGAGAATATAATCGAAGGAAATGACATTAACAAGGTGCTCAACGACCTTGTAAAAGACCTGGATCCAAGCTACTTCCTCGAGGAAAGTAGAGATTCACCTTCTGAGAACAAAATAGAAAGAAAAATGCCTGAAGCTTCAGAAAAGGATCTACTTTACATTAATTCGTTAAACAGTGCACAGGAGAATGTACTGACAGGGATACAACAAAACGATGCTCTGGTAATTCAGGGTCCCCCAGGTACTGGTAAATCACAGGTCATCACAGCATTGATGGTTTCAGAGATAATGCACGGACGTAATGTACTGATGGTTTCAGAAAAGAAGACCGCACTAGATGTTGTATACTCTAGATTGGGGACATTATCAAAATACTGTTTATTGGTTGACGACGCCGGCGGAAAGGACGAATTTTATTCTCAAATAAAAAGAATGTTGGAACCCGCCACGGAACGTCGCGGTGCAAATCTTGATCAAATCTCAGAATCTATCGACAGGAACATCAACATCCTCGATAGCATAAGCGAACGTATGTACAAGCCCGACAAATTCGGCATATCACCGTACAAGCTTTACTCCATGGATAGATGGTTGGACCTTAGCGACAAACACCAATATGAAGAGTATAAACAACTTAGAAATGGCGTAGACCCATTGATACTATCATTAACATATCCAGAGGTTAAAAATCTGCATAAGACTTTCTCGGATCCTGTGACCCTTTTAGGGTTCAGAGAATACCGTGAGTGCCTTGAACGAACCCCTTGGATAAAGGATATGAAGCCTCATCTATCTGAATATAATATCAGCGAGATAAAGATTTTGATACTGGCACTTGAAGAAAAAGTTTCAGCATGGAAGTCCAAAAATGCTATATCGCGATCTATGGGGAAAAAGAAGATCGTTCAGGATGCAGAAGCCGTCCTGAAGATCGGTTTCGACACTTACGGCGACACCATGGTAGATATGCTGATCGCTGAACCAAAGGAATTCATCGACGCTCTATCAGATTACAACATATTCTCAGAACGCAGCACTGTGTACAACCGCATGACAGAAAGTGAGCGGACATACGGAAGTAATCTGATGGCCCTGGACGAGTCCATGAATTATAATGCTCAACAGTGCAACGATCAGATGTTGAAGTATATTCTTAACGAACATTTACAGAGGTTCGATGCTGAGAATAAAGATTTGATGCAACAGATCCAGGACTTCGATCGTATCGTCACCGACATAGACAATAAGATTAACGAAAAAATGAAACTTTCCAAAAACTCTGTGGAACAACGCTTCCAAGAATCACTTCGCAACGTTACTGAGTCAAAAAGACGTGGAGACATTTCTCGAGTTGCTGAAAGCAAGAATAAATGGAAGATCAATAAGTTCGTAGAACGTTTTGATTACGAACTGTTCAGAGGCATACGTGTATGGTTGATGACCCCCGACGCTGTTTCTGAAATCCTTCCGTTACGCATGGGACTATTCGACCTTGTGATATTCGATGAAGCTTCGCAAATGTATGTAGAAAGAGGAATTCCATCGATATATCGTACAAAGAAAGTCGTTATAGCCGGAGACCACAAGCAACTAAGACCCAGTAGCCTCGGCTTCGGCCGTATGGAATACGAAGAGGGAGAGATGGAGGATGAAGCAGCTTTGGAAGAAGAGAGCCTTTTAGACCTTGCTAGAGCAAGATACGATTCGATCATGCTGAACTTTCATTATCGTTCCAAATATGAAGAATTGATCGCATTCTCCAATTATGCATTCTACGGGGGTCGTTTATACGTATCGCCTAACATCAAAGCTTCCGAAAAACCGCCTATCCAAATGCACCGGGTTAACGGAATCTGGGACAATACGAGCAATAAGGTCGAAGCCGCGAAGATCATAGACCTTCTTCGTGAATTCTTTATGAACCGTCGTAACAACGAGACGGTTGGGATATTGACGTTCAACGCTTCACAACGAGACCTGATAACAGATATGTTAGATGATGAGTGTGCTAAAGATCCAACCTTCGGAAGAATCGTCAACAATGAACTTACCAGATTCGACAACGGAGAAGACGTCGGACTGTTTATCAAGAACATTGAGACCGTTCAGGGGGACGAACGTGATGTTATCATGTTCTCCATTGGATACGCCCCGAACCCTGAGGGTAAGATGACCCAACGCTTCGGATGGTTGAACAACCGAGGAGGAGAAAACCGCCTAAACGTTGCTGTAAGCCGTGCTAAAAGAAAGGTACACGTGGTCGCCTCCATAGATCCAGAAGATCTTAAAGTAGAAGACACGGCGAACGATGGTCCCAGGATCTTCAAAAAGTACTTACAATACGCCCGTGCGATAAGCGATGAGAATCAGTACGTAGCAGATAGCATTTTACAATCTTTCAACGAAGACCGATGGACGGATATTCCGATAATAGAGACCGAGAGCAGCATTGCCGACCGTGTATACAATTCGCTCATCCGCAAAGGTTACACGGTAGACCGTAACGTTGGTATCGGAGGATATCAGATAGATCTAGCAGTAAAACAGAACGGTAACTATATTTTGGGAATAGAATCCGACGGTCATCTTTACGGGATGTCACAATCCACCCGAGAAAGAGATTATCATAGACAAAAATACCTTGAGACCAACGGATGGAACATGCACAGAGTATGGACTCCAGGAATGTGGAAGGATTCTGAACGCGAGATATCAAAGATAGTAAAAGCCATTGAAAGTCGCGACTGAACATATTATAAGATGGACGCAATACATCAACCATGTTCCAGGCCGTTCTCAAGATACAAGGTATGACGTGCATCAATTGCTCAAATAAAGTAAATGAGTCGCTTAGATCTGTAAATGGAGTTACAGACGTGTCAGTAGATCAGAAAAAAGGGCTGGCTAAGGTTACTTACGATGATTCCATCGTGACTGACAAAGATTTGATACGCGCCGTTGTTGATGTCGGATTCAGAGCAGAGGTGAAGCGTGGTCTCTTCGGCTGAGGAACGTGAGAGAGTAACGTTGCGGGTCAGCGGGATGTCGTGTTCCGCTTGTGCCCAAGGCATGGAAAAATCACTGCAATCCGCTCACGGCGTGTATGAAGCTGCGGTAAATTTCAGCAACAGCGTAGCGGCTGTAAGTTACGATCCTAGTAAAACAAATAAACAAGACATCATCAAAATAATTGAGAAATTGGGGTATACAATAATAGAGAACGATCCTGACGCCATCTTAAAAAAAGAGGCTGAAGAGACCGAGACGATGAAAAGAGATCTTATCATAGCATCTATTTTTACTATTCCGTTGTTCATTATAGCTATGTGGGACATGTTCTCGCATATCCCTTGGCTGTCTGACGAACGTTCTATTTTTGCTGTTATACAACTGATGCTCTGCATCCCCGTTATATACGCAGGAAGAAGATTTTTCATTCGTGGATTCCCTGCATTACTGTCAGGTAATCCATCAATGGACTCCCTTGTGGCACTAGGAACAACAACCTCATTTTTATATGCCTTGTGGAACACAGGATTGACCATCGTCGGTGGACCTGCCGTACACCTGACTTATGAATCCGCAGCAGTGATAATAACATTGATCTCTGTCGGCAAATATATTGAATCACGTTCCAGGGTCCAAACGAATTCCGCCGTAAGAGGAATGATGGACCTTCAACCTAAAACCGCCATCGTTCTAAGAGATGGGGTCGAAATAGAATTGAGCATATCAGAAGTGATCGTAGGAGATTTGTTACCAGTGAAACCTGGAGACCGTATTCCGGTTGACGGGATCGTAATGACTGGCACATCTTCTGTCAACGAATCTATGCTTACCGGGGAAAGTATGCCCGCCCCTAAAAAAGAAGGGGATGATGTATTTGCTGGTACAGTTAACGGTGCAGGCGGATTTCTTATCAAAGCTCTCAAAACAGGAGAAGATACTGTTTTGTATGAAATAATTACAATGATGGAGACTGCACAAGGCACGAAGGCTCCAGTAGCTAGACTGGCCGATCGTGTTGCCACGGTATTCGTACCGGTTGTGATGGCTATTGCCATTGGATCTTTCATATTATGGTTCGGTCTAGGAAAAGGACTAGAATTCTCGTTAACGGTATTGATATCAGTACTTGTGATATCCTGTCCTTGTGCACTGGGTCTAGCGACACCACTTGCGATCACGGTAGGAACCGGCATAGCGGCCGACCACGGGATCCTTTTCAAAAGTGCTTCTGCATTAGAAAGAGCAGGAGAAATAAACAAAGTGATATTAGATAAAACCGGAACGATAACAAAAGGATCTCCTGAAGTCACCGGTGTTGCTACAAAAGGCGAAAAAACTAAGATTATTGGTTTGGCTGCTGCAGCAGAAAGTGGTTCTGAACACCCTATCGCTTCGGCAGTAATATCTTTTGCAAAAACCAGCGGAATAACTGTGCCAGAGCATTCAGACTTTGAATCCAAAACAGGAGGAGGAGTAAAAAGTATAGTGGACGGAAAGACTATTACAGTAGGTAATGCAAAACTTATGGCCGACATCGGATGCGATGTTACAGAATACGATTCTGACGCTAAAAAGTTCGCTGAACAGGCAATGACCTACTTCTATGTGGCAGAAGATGATATTGCGTTAGGGATCATTGCCGTGTCGGATCCCATTAGACCTGAATCTAAATTCACTGTTACGCGTATAATGGAAAACGATGCTGACGTCATCATGGTCACCGGCGATAATGAGGCGACAGCATTGTCAGTAGCCAACGCTGTGGGCATTACTGAGATTATATCGAACGCATCCCCAGGAGACAAGTTAAAAGTCATAAAAGACCTGCAGATAGATGGTAAATACGTAGCAATGGCAGGAGACGGGATCAATGATGCTCCTGCTCTTATGCAATCAGACCTGGGTCTTGCCGTACGCAACGGAACGGATATTGCAATGGACTCTGCAGACGTTGTATTGATGAGCGATGATATACGTTGTATACCAGCGTCAATAGAACTGGGAAAAGCAACGTTAAAGAACATTAAACAAAATCTTTTTCTTGCGTTCTTATACAATATTATAGCGATCCCTATCGCCGTAGGAATCCTGTATCCATTCGGTATCGGGAACATAACGATGATGCCAATGATCTCGGCAGCAGCTATGTCCGCATCTTCTTTGTTAGTGGTAGCTAACGCTCTAAGGCTCAGAAGATTTGTTCCCGAGAGCCTCGCACAAGTTTGATAACGTTGAGTGTTCCGCTATTCCGGCCGATGACCTTATTAGATTTTTCTATCTTTAATGGATATTTGTGCATAGGCGAATCTGTAACAAGCGTCTCGTATTCTCCACCTTCACCGATGACACTTATCCCGTACTTTTTGCTAAGCTTTTCGAGATCCTCTATAGCACTACTGTCGATTGTCCTACCAAGCCATTCCGGCCCGAACCCTTCAGCATAATAACCGATGATCTCAGCTTTTATTCCTGAGTCTACTATCTCACGGATCATCATATTCTGATTTTTTCTCCACATCGGAGTCAATACTTTTAGACCGATGTCATCACACACGCGATTGACACGGTCCATCTGATAATCCGACCATACTGAACCTAGGACTACACCGTCTATATCCAGTTCAGAAAGTGCTTCTCTTAGACCTGCCATATCGCCTTCTTCTGTCCCGTCCGTAGTCCCTACGATGTGTTGACGATCCATAGCCTCGGCCATCACTGGGACCTTATCGATATTTGGTACGTGGAATATCCATGAAGCCTCGCTGATCGGACTTATGCTTACGATGTAAGGTACATCGTGCCCCGACTGTACGGCGGCGTACATAGAGAACACCGAGTCCTTACCGCCGGAAAATAGCGAAGCTAGACGCATATGTCCATTAAGAGGGTCAGATTAATTTAACATATCCCCATATGGGAACATGAACGTAGGCGAAATGACCCGTGATGAGTTCTCAGAAGCTGTTAAAAAGGAACCTATAGCGATATTCGTTATAGGTGCTACAGAAGCCCACGGACCACATCTTCCATTGAATAGTGACACTGTGCAACCTATGTGGATCGCCGAGGAGCTTGCCCGCAGATTGAAGAATATTCTTGTACTTCCACCGATGAACTACGGACTTCATTCGTCCACAAAGAATATGCCAGGAACCATATCTTTTACGTTCGATACCATGCGTTCGGTCGTATACGATGTGCTTACATCCTCGCATGAAAAGGGCATTAAAAAGTTCGTAGTGCTTACTGGCCACGCAGGCTCGGGACATATGACCGCTTGTTCTGAAGCGTGTAAGCGTTTCGTTAAAGAAACAGATTGTAAGGTCATGTTCTTAACAGATTATGACATAGCCGAAAAATGCCCAGACCTAGAAAATATCAAAGGTGACGGTCATGCGGGTATGCTTGAAACATCTAGGGTAATGGATATCCGCCCCGATCTTGTGAATACTCAACGTCCGATAGGATCGTACTTAGATCACGGTTTTATGGTCCTTCGTAACGCAGAAGCTTGTTTCCCCGCAGGATTAGCCGGTGACACTACCAAGGCGTCGTCGGAGATTGGAAGAAAAGTGAATATATACATTGCAGATAAACTAGAAGAGATGATCAAAAATGACCTTATCTAATACCGACAAACTCAAAAAAATAGCTGCTGAAGCTGCCGCTGACGAGTACATAAAGGACGGAATGGTGGTCGGACTAGGAACTGGCTCAACAGCATTCTTTGCCATAAAAAGGATCGGTGAAAGAGTCATTGACGAAGGGTTGACACTTACATGCGTATCTACTTCAGAAAAGAGTGCTCAGCACGGAAGATCCTGTGGCCTCAATATCGTTCCTTTCGAAGGTACGGATGAAATAGACGTCACTATAGATGGTGCGGACGAGATTGATAATTTACTTCAATTGATCAAGGGACTGGGAGGTGCACTTCTCAGAGAGAAGATAATTGCATCTGCTACTAAAAAAGAGATTATAATCGCCGATAGGTCAAAACTTGTAGATATTCTCGGAGTCGTCAGTCCATTGCCTGTAGAGACCTTGCGTTTCGGATATGAACGTACCAAATATGCACTAGAAGAACTAGGATGTGTCGCAACCCTTAGAACTAAAGATGGCGAAATATTCATTACCGATGGAGGCAACTATATTTATGACTGCAAGTTCAAAAATATCAGTCAGCCACACATATTGGAATCACGTCTGAACAATATACCAGGAGTGATAGAGAACGGCTTGTTCTTGAACATGGCATCTATAGCAATAATTGCCAACAACGACGGCAGTATCGAAACTATCAGAAGGACCTAAGATAGCACAAACCGCCATTGATGTTTACAATAAGATTTCTGGCCATATCCTCTATCTCTACAGCGATCGACGAGAAATCTTTTGACAACCGGTATTTGTGTCTAGGTCGACCTTTACTGTCAGTGTGTATCTGCTCGATAGTCAACCAACCTTTTTGATCTATATCTTTGATCGCTGCCGAAACACTAGGCTGACCTATACCTAACGAGACTTCAAGATCGTCTGATGTAACTTCATTGTGTTTGGCCATGTAGATTAAGACTTTTACGCTGTTGCGACGCATGTCTAAAGATACAAGAAGATTTTCCGCCAAGTCGTGACCATTATTTAACATATAATGTGAAGTTGTGTTTATCGATATATCAATGTTTGCATTAATATATCAATGACTGGTCATAATAGCCAGCAGTTACATCCAACATGGACCATAAAAATAAAATTGATGTATCCATATACAAATTTGCCGATTGATTGAAATATTATAACATTCTTGGATATAATTTCGGTTGGAACGAAAATTAATAAAACTTGTTGCCCACTATTCTTTATCCCCTTATGTGTATCGCGCATTAGAGGGGGGCGTCTGGGGTAAGTTTATTTATACGTCCTCATCTTAGCACGTTCCGTCCCAACGGACGAAGGTGACTTGATAATGAAAATGCCCAGGGCTATCAAGACTT
>CAYYMA010000011.1:0-15926 GCA_964472805.1 uncultured Methanomassiliicoccales archaeon
ATCCTGGGCGGAATAATAGCGATGGTTGCTACGACCTTTGCATTAGATATTGGTGCGTCCTCGACCGTTGCATACGTAAGCCTTAATCTGCTTGTGACCGTGCTATTCTTTGCTGTAGGTGGCTCATTTGCATCTAACGGACCTGGAAGCTGGGGGGCAGTCACTTTTATGACAGCTCTTACCACAGGCACAGTTATCGCTGTATCGCTGTACGGATCCATGAATCTCTGGTTCGGCATAATTCTAACGATCATAGGTATTTTTACTATGCTTGCGGCTGTTAGTTCGACAACGGGACGCTGGATCAAAACAGACAGAATGGCTAACTAAAATCATAAGACTGTCCGGGATTTCCCGGCGGTCAACCTTTTATTATATTTATACGTTTAAACCGAATATCTTACCTACAATAAAAGCGGTAGGTTTATAAGTTATTTTTTCTATTATCATACGTGGACGAAAAATACATATCCGCTCTCAAAAAAATAGCTCTACTGGGTGGAATGACTGACTATATAGCCGTCTCATCAAGAGAACTAGGTGAAATATTAGATATGAGTCAACAATCCGCATCCAAACGGATACTAGAACTTCTTGCAGAAAAACTTATTTTACGAGACCTTGGTGCACGAAGACAACGTATCAAATTAACTGACACAGGGATCAGTTGGCTAAAAGGCGAATATAATGAATACCGGAGGATCTTCGAATTGACCGACCACGTGACTCTAAAAGGCAACGTCACAGCAGGAATGGGTGAAGGCGGTTATTACATATCACAGCCAAAATACATCGAACAGTTCGTGAAAACATTAGGTTTCCGTCCATTCGAAGGTACTTTGAACATCACCGTAAATAAAGAGGACACTGGGAAACTGGAGGTCCTTAGAGGCTCCACAGGACACCTAATAAGTGGTTTCGATGATGAGGGGCGTACTTTTGGTAATGTAATAGCATATAAAGCTAAAATAAAGAACATTGACTGTGCAATAGTTATGCCTGAGAGATCACACTATTCTGATGTGGTAGAAGTAGTGTGCCAGTATCATCTGAGACGTACTCTTAGCCTTAAAGACAATGACCCTATCGAGGTCCGTGTGGAAATCTGATTACAGACTTTTCATTATAGATCTGAATACCGTCATTCCGTCCCCTTCTTCTGAGCTTGGGTTCCTAATCCAGTCAGGACGAGTGTAACGAGTCATCACACGTTCAGGATGTGCCATTATTCCCATTACGTTACCTGCAGGATTACATATGCCCGCAATATCTGAAAGGGATCCACTTGGATTCCAAGGATACTCAGCATCACTTCCGTCGGGCTTGACGTAACGGAATACAATCTGGTCGTTATCTTCAAGCTTATTTACGAAGTCTGGGTCATCGCTCATTAACTTTCCTTCTCCGTGTGCCACGGGAAACATAACGAGACCTTTTTTCGGTATTTCAGAAACGAACTTACACTTTCCTTGATTATCGTTCCTCAAAACGGTAGGGCGACATTCGAACTTTCCAGAATCGTTAGTGTATAACGATGCAGTGGGTATTTCTGACATATTAACGTCTAGTGCAGGTAAAAGACCCAGTTCCACCAAAATCTGAAATCCGTTGCATATTCCTATGACCGGCTTTTCATCATCAACGAACTTTTTTATTTGAGGTCCGATGATGTTTTTTATTCTGGCTGCAAACAACGCACCGCCTCTAACGTAATCTCCTGCAGAAGATCCACCTGGAAGAACTAGTATATCATAATCTTCAAGACTACGTTTAAGATCCGCAGACCTGCTATGATCCATCTGATTCAGATGTACCAGTTCAGGAACAGCCCCGACCATTCTAAATGCGTCAGCAGTCTCGTCCTCACAGTTCGTACCCTCGATCCTTAACACGCATACTTTGACGTCTTTCATTTAGATCCCTCCATGATGTCCCTTAGGGGATCACTCCAAGCTTTCCGCATATCTTCTAATTCGATGAATGCTCCACTGTCGCGAATGCTCAATGCTTTTCCACCTGTTTTACCTATGGGATAAGCAGAACCGTCCATGATCTTCTCAAAGGCCTCTACGTTTTCTTCGGATACTTCGGCGATCCAACGTGTATTGCTCTCCGAATATAGTACAACACGCGGCGACAATGCCTTTCCAGAAGCCAAATCTTTAATGTCCTTAGTATCGAGCACGGCACCTATCTGACCAGAGATACACATCTCCGCTACAGCTACTGCGATACCTCCATCAGAACAGTCGTGACATGATGCTATCAAACGCTGATCCATTGCCTTTAGAATCTTTTCTGTAAGGTCACGAACGTTGTTTACGTCGACGCCTGGCACAATTCCTTGTCTACCGCCGAATATACGGTATAACAACGAACCGCCCATCTCATCCTTGGTCTCACCGATAACATAGATCTTGTTCTTAGGTCCTTTGAAATCAGCCGTTACCGCTTTGGAAATATCGTCGATAAGACCGCAGCACATTATCATCGGTGTCGGTAAAACAGAAGAACCGCCTGTCGTCTCATTGTAAAGACTAACGTTACCAGAAGGTATCGGAATCTCCAACGCTTTGGCGAAATCTCCTATTCCGCGAACCGCTTCTCTGAACTCCCCGAGTCTTTCACGTTTCTCAGGGTTTCCGAAATTGAGACAGTCAGTCATAGCATTCGGCATTGCTCCTACGGCTACGACGTTACGCCACGCCTCGTCCATCGATGACATTCCGCCTCTGTAAGGATCAAGTGCAGTAAACCAAGGGTTACATCCGAGGGCTGCTGCAAGTCCCTTCATGCTTGAAGGAACAGGCCTTAGAATAGAAGCATCACCTGGGCCGGTAGCGTTCATCTCACCGACCATTGGATGTACCACAGTTGCTGCACGAACTTCGTGATCATACTGCCTTATTATCCACTCTTTTGATGCAACATTGAAATCTGAAAGTAACTTGAGTATCGTCTTCTGATCGTTAGGTATACGAGGCGAACGTTCATCCTCGGATGTTGAAACCACTGGTTTGACGTATGGCCTGCGGTATAACGGTCCTGTGGTAAGGAAATGCTGATCCATTTCGAATATGTGTTCGTTGTTCCAGAATATGCGGGTACGTTTCGTATCAGTCGTTAAAGCAACAGGTGTAGCAAGCACATCCCATGATTCGAAAACTGCTAGAACTTCGTCCAGATTTTCAACCTTACAAGTACACATCATACGCTCCTGGGATTCAGAAACCCATATTTCCCATGGTGCCAGACCCGATTCTTTTACAGGAACTTTTTCTAAATTGACGTCAGCGCCGCATCCTCCGTCCAAGGCCATCTCGCCTACGACACAACTAAGTCCACCGCCGCCAAGGTCCTTCATACCTGTAACAAGATGTTTTCCACTGACCTCTAAGCATGCGTGCATCACAGCCTCTTTAGTGATAGGATCTCCAAGTTGCACAGTGCCACGAGAATCCTCATCAGAAGTTTCAGTACGATCACGAGATGCGAAATTCACTCCATGTATCCCGTCACGTCCTGTAAGTCCGCCGATAAGAATCATCAGTTCGCCGGGTCCTCCAGCGTAGTTCTTTAAAAGATCTTTACGTTTTACTAGACCTAGACAGCAAACGTTCACTAAACAATTATCAGTGTATCTTTCGTCGAAGAATATACCGCCTGTAATAGTTGGTACTCCTACTCTGTTCCCATAATCACGTATGCCAGAAACAGCACCACTCAACAGATAACGTGGATGTTTCGTACCAGGAGGAAGTTCTCCTTTTCTATCTGGATATCCGAAGCATAGAGGATCTCCAAGACCTATTGGTTGAGCTCCCATGCATATCACGTCACGTAGTATCCCACCTACGCCAGTACCAGCTCCACCGTATGGTTCTACCGCCGAAGGGTGGTTGTGACTTTCTATTCTTAAAGCGTAAGCATACTCATCGTCGAATACCATCACACCAGCGTCACCTCGTGAAAGAACATCTTCACGGTCGATACCGAAGACGAATTCACGAAGTATTGCTTTTGAGCTTTTGTAACAACAATGCTCGCTCCAAGCCTGGCCTAAAGATTGAAGTTCAATATCTGCAGGGTTGCGACCTTCCTTTACAAAGTACTCTTTGATTACTTTCATCTCATCCAAAGATAAACTTAAAGACAACTCATCAGATATTTTTACCAATTCATCATCGGTGGCATCTATCATGTTTATGTCGAACAACTCGTAAGTAACATCACGTTTGATCATCAGTTCTCTAGCCATCAAATCATCTCACGGTTACCTGGAAATTCTGGATAACGGGGTTAGCAAGAAGTTTTTTACTCATCTCTACACCCTCGACTGTGGCTTCCGTTTTGTTTCCGTCGAATTCTATTTCGTAGACTTTTACGGTTTTGACCTCGCCTATTTTGAATCCCAAGGATTCTAAAGTCTTCTTTACGTTCTTGGCCTCAGGATCTGCGACGCCTTTCTTCGGCTCGATGCGTATCTCGATTAATGTCATTAGTTTCGATAATGCAAGCCATGATTAATAAGTTATTTTACTAAAGGTCAAGAACGCTTACGTCCGAATATCAAATAACCCGTATGTCCGAGCATCTCGAAAGATGGTCTTACGCCACCGTGATGGACTTCCATTTCCCTGTTCATGGTCTCCGACGCTTTAACTCCAACAAAATTACGTTCCCGTAGTGCCAACACAGAAGATTCCAGTTGGTTGATGTTCGGTACGTAGATACATATCCGCCCTCCGGATCTCAAATGAGGAAGCATATTATCCAATGCCAACCAGGGGTCAGGCATATCCATTGTTAGAACGTCGGCCGTTCCGTCAAACTCCACATCCTTGGCGTCGCCTATGACACATTCCCAAAGCTCGTCCATGCCGGTACGTGAAATGTTACGTCTAGCTTTTTTGGCGTGCTCTTCTTTTAATTCTACTGTAATTACTTTTCCTGACGGTGCTACTGCGTTCAACAATGCAGTGGTCAATCCGCCAGAGCCAGCTCCTACTTCCAATACAGTAATACCGCTCTTAACGTCACAGTTCAATAATATCGGTGCAGTGTCCTTAGGAGTGATTATCTGTGCTCCACGGTCAAGAGATTCAATAAGTTCAATAACACCTGGACGGAATATAGTGAATTCCGCACCTGCTATGCTTATAATTGAGCCGTCCTCAGAGTCTTTAAACTTTGATCCATCCACGGAACCTAGTGATGGGACCTTGATCATACCAAAGGACATCTTAAACCAGTATCTTTTTCCTGATACATCCTCTAGATAGACCATCTCATCTTCTTGGAACGCCATTCGTATCAATACCTTTTGTTCTAATTAATTACTCACATTGGATGTGCGGCATAAGCCTGTTTTCCAGCGTTTCCGTTACAAACGATACATTTGCCTTCCGATAGATTAGCCTTATACGGCGTACCAAGGATCTTAAATCCCGTAGTATCCTCGAAAGTATGGCCGCAATCCTCGTTCCCACACCAGTGGAATCTTAGAATAACATCGTCCATAGTTTCTTCAGTATCTTTAGGCACTTCGTCCATGTTCCCGATATCGGTCACCATGGATTCCTGTACTTCCTGTGCTTTGGAATACAACGTAGAAGATATTTCGTTCAGCAACATCTTAGCTCCCGCAGATACGGAATTAAGATCAATGGTCCCCTTTTCTCCGGTATCCCTTCTTGCGAAGGTAACAACCGAGTTCTCCAGATCTCTGGCACCGATCTCGATACGAAGTGGAACTCCGCGCATCTCCCATTCATAATATTTGGCACCAGGCCTACTATCGCTATCGTCTAACTTTGTTCTTATACCGTCACGGGAAAGTAGATCCGTAACAAGTTTACATGCGTCCATAACTTGTTCAGGCTCTTTTTTAGACAATATCGGTATGACGACTACTTGGAACGGTGCTATAGGCGGAGGAAGAATCAATCCTTTATCGTCCCCGTGTACACCTATTACTGCACCGAGCAAACGTTCACTCATTCCGAACGTGGTCTGATGGACGTGCTGATGATCTCCGTTGATATCTTCGTATGTAATGTTGTACGGTATAGCGAAATTCGTACGATAGTGGTGTATCGAACCTATCTGTAACGTCTTACCGTTAGGCATCACTGTGTCTATACCAACAGTATAGTGAGCACCTGGGAACTTGTCCCAATCTGTGCGCATCAAAAGGAAATAAGGAAGACATAATTCATGAGATATTTTCATAAGGATTTCAATATCTTCTTCTATCTGGCACTGTGCATCTTCTTCGGTGGTATGACAAGTATGTGATTCAAAGAAATGAATTTCACGTACACGCATGAACGCACGTGTTTGCTTTGTTTCATAGCGGAACGTATTGACTATCTGGAATACTTTTAGCGGAAGGTCTTGATGGGATCGTACCCATAACGAGAATATCGGATACATCGAAGTCTCCGATGTAGGCCTAAGAACAAGAGGCACATCCAATTCGTTGTCTCCTGCTTTGGTTACCCAGTATACTTCGGAATCAAATCCTTTGATATGTTCTTTTTCCTTTTTGAACTCGGTCTCCGGGATCAATAATGGAAAATTGACTTCGCCATGCTCTGTGGCGTCCAGTTCGCGTCTGGTGTATGAATCGATCATGGTCATGATCTTCCATCCATAGGGTGTCCAAACGTTCATACCTTTTACTGGGTATCTCTTATCGCAAAGACCTGCGGTCTCTACGATCTCATTATACCAATCACCGAAGTTCTCATTCTTCTTCATTCATTCACCGACTCAACGCACTTGCTATTATCGGTGCAACCGATATGTGTGAAACTTCGTTCTCCAACGTATTACAGCACAATAGAGTATCTAAAGAACTACCAGTTAAACGTTCGATGGCGTTGTTCACGAAAACTCCGTGGGTACATGCTACGTATACGCGGGTGGCCCCTGCTTCTCTTAGAGCTTGTGCTGCTGCTATTATTGTTCCTCCGGTGGATATCATATCATCCACTATGAGGACACTTTTACCTTTACAATCCGTGTCTGCAGGCTCCATACGAACTTCAGAACCAGAAATACGAGTCTTCTTAAGATGATCGGACTCTGCACCTAACTTCTCAGCAACGGATCTGGCACGATCTATAGCGCCCACGTCTGGAGAAACCACGAGGTCTATTTCCTTGTCTTTAAAGTAATCGGCTATGACACCAGCGGCCTTCAGATCCTCGTGAGGACAATCAAAGTAATCCAACACTGCTTCTTTGTGTATGTCTACAGTAATTATCCTATCACAGACCAGACCAAGATGTTTTGTCATCACTCTGGCACTTTCAGGTTCGCCAGTTTTGAACACACGGTCCTGTCTTGCATATCCAAAATATGGTATGACCAAGGTGATAGTCTTTGCACCTAGACGCTTGACAGCGTCCTGTAAAAGGAACATTTCTATCAGATTCCCGTCAGGATAAGTATTCTGAACGATAACTACGTCATCGTTCAATTCCTTGTGATCTATCCTCGTGTAACATTCTCCGTCCGGGAAGCGTGTGGTAGCAGCCTGTACATGGGCACATCCCAATGCGGCGGCCAGTTCTTTGGCCAGGTCCCTGGATGACGAACCACCTACAATAATCATGAAACCGCGATATCTCTCGAATGATATTATCTTATCTCAACCCACGTTAAAATTATATTGAAATAGATGCATGAACAGAGTATGTCTGTGCAGGATGTTGTGACATCCGAGAAAATAGATCGTTATTTGGATATTACGTCAAGAGCGATAGCGAAACTGAAGATCGCTGCGCCGGAAAAATCATTTGGACGTAAAATGGCCGATGATTTTCTGAACATGGCCGAATCGTATTACAAGGATGCAAACCATTTCCGCGAGGAAGGAGATTACGTTACAGCATTTGCAGCCGTTAATTACGCACACGGATGGTTGGATTGCGGAGCACGCATAGGATTGTTCGATGTGGACGGTGACGATAAGCTGTTCACATTATACGAATGAGCTTTGCCTCGTCTGTAGTAGCATAACATTCGGTAGCCCATACGTTACCTATAATATCACTAACCGTTTCTAATGGAGCGTTGGTGAATATGCTATTACCCAGCATGCACATGGCTGCCATGTATCCTTTTTCTTCAAGACGGCCTATGGCCTTGTCTACTCCTGGAGTACGTAGACCGGCTTCTTTAGAGAACCTATTAGAAATCATGAAAAGAGATTCTAAAGACATGTCTGCAACGTAATCCTTCATTGCTTTTACTCCGGCCTCACTTATCCTTGTTGCTTTATCTTTGTTTGAAAGTACCTTTCTGGTGATCAACTGAGATCCGAAAGATACTAACGTTAGTTTACCAACGTTAACTTTAGAATCTTCCACCTTACCGAAAGGCGGTATACCTGCAACGGTGCGGATAGGTTGTTGATATTGCGACATTATTCCAGCCACGTCTCCACGACCTCCCCCACCTATAAGGTCTGCGGCGTGTGCAGCGCGATATCCTTCCGATATACTTTTGTTAGTAATCTGGCACATGCATAACGCTGTTGCCACAGCATCTGATGCAGTGGTACCGAATCCTTGACCTACAGGAAGGTCGTGCTTAATGACTATTGAATAATTTCCTTTTGGGTCCAGAGCTTTTACGACACTTCGTACTATCTCTCCTGTTACCACTTTTAGATCCATATCTACTACCGTTTTACCGATAGTAGGCACTATTTTTACAGTACTGCCTAAATTCAATCTTATTCCGGCACCTATAGAACCTGCACTCAACGGGTCGAAGGACGATATAGGTTGGAAAAAACAGGTTATATGACCTGGGGAGAACGCCGATATCATAATTTCTCCGAACAGAAGTCCAGAATCGAGTCAGATATTTTTATTTTTGATCCGGATATGTCTGCCACCGCGTCTTTAGTAACAAGTAACGCAGTAGACGAATATTTACCTGCAGCATCGATATCGTTAGCTACTACGGCTTTCAGCCCATAATCGTTCAATCTTAATCTGGCACGTCCAACGAGTTCATCATCGGTAAGACCTGATTCTGCCTTGAAACCTATTACTTTCTCACACTTCTCACGTATCAACGGCAACACTTTAGGAACTGGTACGAAGTCGGATTTGAAACTTTCGTCACTTGGTATCTTACCTTTGAACATTTTAGTCGGTGCAAAATCGGAAAGGGCTGCTGGCACAATGACTATCTCGTGATCTATACGTGGAACTAGTTTCACAAGATCGGAAACACTTTCGAAACGCTTTACTCTTATGTATTCAGGAATATCCACGCTGCTGGCACCCATCCATAACTCTACTTCAGCACCGCGCTCGAAAGCCCTTTTAGCTAAAGATACGGACATCATACCGGTAGAGCGGTTAGTGATTATTCTCATATTGTCTATTGCTTCTTCAGAACGTCCGCCGATGATGAGTATCTTCCTTCCATCGAGATCGTTGCCGCACAATAATTTGAACGCCCATGCGACCACTTCGTCCCTTGTCGCCACTTTGGCACGGATACCATCTGACCGAGGACCTACGAATTTAACGCCCATCTTCTTCAACTTGACCATGTTTTCTTCCACAGCAGGATTTCTGAACATAGCTTCGTGCATAGCAGGCGCTACTGCAACAGGAATGCCGTTACCAAGAGCTACAGTGGCCATGGACGTCACGGTGGTATCATCGATACCATTCGCTATCTTGGATATTGTGTTGGCCGTCGCAGGGTAGATCATAAGCAGATCTGCTGAACGGGCGTCACCCATTAGCTTGATGTGCTCTGCCTGTCCGGTAAGTTTGGTTATCGGCCTGATACCTGAAGCGAATTCAATCGTATCGATTGCAACTAGATTGCATGCAGCCTCGGTCATCACTGGAATGACCGTCGCACCATGACGTATCAGGTCACGTATCGTAGAGAAACATTCTGTTGCTGCAATACTTCCCGTTATTCCGATTACAACTGTCTTGCCTTTCAGTCTGTTGCTTTTTTCACAATAAATCTCTTCTGATGGATGCATTTTATTCACCTATGATCGTTATAACTTTATTCAAAACATCGTCTTTAGAACGTGAAGCGTCTACGATGTGGAAATTGTTTTCTTTCGCTAATTCAATATAATTAGAACGTACCCTTTTTAGATATTCTGTAACTTCAAATTTACTTTTTTCACCGCGGTCGTTCACGCGGCGCATTCCCTCTTCAGGATTGATATCTAAAAGTATCGTAATATCTGGAACAGTTATGATAGGACGGTTTATTTCTTTCAACCATTCTTTGTTGGACTGGGTACCGTTCAGATTCGCAGCTTGATATGCTATCGTTGACGCATAATATCTATCGCATAAGACAGTTTTACCAGAACGGGTCCAATCAAGGATCTCTTGGGTGTGACAAGCACGGTCAGCAGTGAACAGCAAAGCCTCGGCGTCCTGCGATATTTTTTTTACTGCTCCAGAACGAATGATACTTCCAATAGTGCCATTAGTAGGTTCTGCTGTTTTTATCACGTTAACGTTACGAGATATTAGAAAATCTGAAACCCCATCTAAAAGAGTGCTTTTGCCTGCACCATCGATACCTTCGAAAACAATGAAGCGACCTGCCATCCTTACCACTCAACAATGATTTACTGGATATATTATCTTGGTCATGCGATAGATAGACGGTTGACCAATTCGTCCAGTGACTGAACGTCTTTGATATCTATTCTACATAGACCAGCTAATCGATCTCTGATATCAATATCGTATTGGATATCCAAAGCGGATAATTGGATCTCCAAATCGGAAGCGATAATATCGCCTTTTCTATCCCAGTCTGTCAAAATCACAGCTTTTTTCTTTTTCTTGTAAACGTATTCGGCAGCCTTAATTGGACCACCGGATGCTTGTACAGTGAACACATCCCCGAATATACCCAGATGTTCCAACGCAGTAACATCACGACGACCTTCCACGAGTATGACACGGTCCCACGACATTTCTTCTAATTCCGCAAGAACCTCTACGATTATTTCGTATCTATCAGAATCACTGCTCATAGTTCATCACTTAATTTTTTTAGAATAACGTCGACATCGCCTTCGATCAAGATGGTTTTCCTTCGGTCCAACATACCGCTTGTGACGAACGCGTTCATACCGGTGATCTTTTTCATCAGCTTTTCAACTTCCTTGTTAGCCTTTCCATCTAAGGGAGGTGCTTTTACTCTAACGATAAGACGGTTCCTCCATACATCGAAACCATCTAATCCCGACATAGAAGAGCGTGGAGATACGTAGACGTTAAGTTCCAAACCATCCGAGGTTTTTCGTGTGACGTCTGAAAGCTCCATGTAACATGATAAATGTTGAACGTTATCCATTTTTCCCATATAACGAAGGAACGATTAGAATAAAATAGAGACATCTCCTAGCCGTAACAATGCAGACGGGATCGTTGAAACCGATGAAGTTCGAAGACCTGACCGAGGTCTATAGAGAAGAACGGTCAAAGAGCCTTCTTTCCAACGTCAGAAACGATCTATATCCTGCGATGTCATCCCTTCTGTTAACTTTAAAATCTGACTACGATAGATTACTGACTCAAGATCCAGATTCTATTATGTGCGAAGGCGCAAACCAACGTAGAAAGAAAGCTAATCGTTTGGTCCGAGATGTAGTGTCTCTTCGCATGCAGAAAATAAGCTCTATGGCTTTGAGGACCGCGGGGGGAGCCCAAAGTTCTACGGACATACTAACGAAAGAAGAAAAGAAGCTCCATGATTCTGTGTTGGAAGCTGCAAAAGGGCACATGTCCTCTGTAGATAGGGTAACAGGTCACGTGAAATACAAAATACCGCCAATAGAAGACGTTCCGAAAAAAGTCACAGTTACCGAACCAGCATCGTTGAAGGACATGCCTGTAATGGACGATGTGCCTGATTACGAATACGTTCCTCAAAGAGAATCTACTCCTGAGACGGACGAGATGTCGGATATGGAAATTACTGAAGACATAGAATCAGAAGAAGAAGAATTTGTTCCTGAAGTTATATCGTCACCTAAACCTGACATCAGGCATGAAGAGGACGAATGTGAAGGAGACAAATGTATCCTTATACGTATTCTTGAAGATCTTCCTGTGTTCGCAGGACCCGATAGAGATTACGATCTAAAAAGAGAAGAACTTGTGACAATGCCTAGAAGCATGGCCGATGCTTTAATCCAAAGAAATAAAGCAGTTTTTGTCAGGCCTTCACCTTAAGAGTACGGGTATCCCCAGGAAATTCTAAACAATCTATATTGAAACGTTTTTCTCCGATTATTTCGGCCACCGTTTCACGTGCCGTGTCTGGCGTATTGTTGGTTTTACTTAAATGGGCTAAGAATATCTTACGCCCTTTACGTTCAGTACGTTTTATTGCATTGGCACAAGCTACGTTAGAAAGATGTCCTAAATCGCTTCCAATCAATTTTTTCAAGTGAAAAGGATACGGACCGTTGGTGAGCATACGAGCATCATAGTTTGATTCGATTATTGCTAAATCAGACATAGACAAAGCATGTTCGATTTGATCTGTTAGTTTACCAGTATCTGTTGCCACGAGTATTTTCTTTCCATCGACTTCAGTTAAAAATGCGTTTGGTTCAGCAGCATTATGGGATGTCGGCAATGGAAGTATATTCATTCCACAAAGTTCGAAAGGTATTCCAGTAGAGATCGGACGATAATCGATCTGTCCTAAACGACATGAATCGAATGTTGGTCTATTACAATATACCGGAATGTTCAGTTTCCTTGCTGTTGGACCTGCTCCGATCACGTGGTCGGTATGTTCATGAGTCAAAAGTATGGCTTTCACACAACCAGGGTCTATTCCTTCCTGATCCATCATGGCCATTATCTTACGACAACTAACGCCGGCATCGATCATTATCGCCTCGCCGTCTGATTCTATTACGGTACAGTTACCGTCGCTACCGCTGGCCAGAATATGTGCTTCTAACATTCTTGTCCCTTTGATCCTCAGACTTTTCTTTTGTAAATATGGAAAACAATGTCACTTCTAGCGATCATTCCCACAAGCACACCTTTTTCTAAGACTGGAACACGTTTTACTTTACGTTCTAGCATTGCTTTCAATAGATCTACAATCGTAGCGTCCGGCGTTGTAGTTAGAACGGTACGAGTCATGATCTCTTCGACTTTGGTGTTAGAAACATCATCAGCAGCTTCTTGCAATAGAGTATTTTCAATATTCGAATCAAGTGTGTAAGCGAGCATCTTACCACCGTCTTCACCCATTTTTGCTTGACGTTTTACAATTAGCTGTAAAATGTCATCTTCAGTGATAATACCAACGAGATGGCGCTTGTTATCCACTACAGGAGCTCCAGAAGTATTGTCCACCGCAAAACGTATTGTGGCCTGTCTAACATTATCATCTGGTTTAAGTGTGACGACCTGTGTCGTCATAAGGTCCCTCACTTTAAGCTCCGCCATAGTATCACTACATGAATGGGTTTAGTTATATTAATTTGTACAACGAGTAATGTTTATGACATAACTGGAGTAGAAAAACAGACAGGTTTATTAATGAAAACGAGTTGTAGAGATTTTGCAGGGGCCTGTAGCTCAGCTAGGTAGAGCGTTCGACTCTTAATCGAACGGCCAAGGGTTCGAATCCCTTCAGGCCCGCTTTTTGCTACTTCGCATAGACGTTCATCGGCAAACGATAGTTTATTGGTTTCACGATGATACGTACGATTTGTACCACTTTCACAACTATAATATAAAAATAACTTTACGGACAGTAAAATGTTTGTTATGGAATGTTATGGTTAACCGTAAGAAACGTTTTCAAACGAGAGATATAAAAATCTATCTTTTTCAAAATTTTTAACGTCTCCATACATTAATTCTAACGTCAAATTCCCTCTACATCTTGTACATGATATGTCAAAATCTTGAAATATTATGTATAAAAACAATTACTATTTTAGTTAACACTGGTAACATCATCATAGATTTTGGGATTTTTTTATATACGCACTGTTAGTTTTAATAATCATGAGCAATTTAAAAGAAGAATGTCCGGACTCCGGTATCGGCCCTGTCGAACGTGCTATGGAAATCTGTCTTTCCTCGGACTCCAAAGATCCTATAAAACTTCTTAAGATTTTAATGAAGGACAGTGAAGTGCCGTTCCACGGTCCAGTCCATCATTGTCTTGTTCCCTTCGCTGTATTAACCGCTTACAAAAATAGCGGCGGAGATATCGACCTCCCTTCTTGTTTGAAAAAGGCTCAGAACCGAGGTTCCATAATACCTGCAGCGGTATGCGGACATTGGGGTTCATGTGGTGCTGCATTAGGATGCGGAATATCCTTTAGCATAATTACAGGAAGTGGCCCTCTGTCTACAACTTTATGGAATCAGGGTCAAGTCCTAGTCATCAAATGTTTAACTAACATCACAAAGTATGGAGGCCCAAGGTGCTGTAAGAGAAATGCGTACCTAGCGATACCTGTGGCTGCCGAATATTTCAAAGAACACTTAGGCGTACAGATGGAAATACCTGAGAAGATAACCTGCTACGTGTCAGCAAATAACAGCGTCTGCTTGAAAGAGGTATGTCCGTTCAATCCTGAACATAAAGGTTAAATCAAGAATTCAGAAATTGCTTTGCATCATGGTATATCCTTTTAGCGGGATACAAGTTAGGCCAGTGCTCCTCACCTTTGATGATCTTGAAATCGTATGTTTCAGCGAACTCCTTGGTCGCTTTACGCATCTCACCTCTATCTCCAAGGCCAGTATCAATCTCCACAACGGTATCGTAATTACAATATTCGAAGAGCCATCTCATATGCTCTACGTTTTTTTCTGGGAACCCTTTGAACATCTCATTGGCATCCATAAAATCACTCCAGTTTACCGCAACACATGGTGTGAAGAGCATCCGTCCTGTGTGGGCCTTCAGAAGTTTAAGATAGTTATCTACGCCACCGACTGCGACGCCTACGCAATCGTCGCACACTCGATTCTTCTCGTCACGAAATACTACAACAGGACACAATCCTTTCTCCTCCGCCCATTTAGAAGCGTCCCATCCAAAATTCCCGCACATTCCATAATACAGTGCAATAACGTCGCTGACATGGGACATTGAAGCTGCCTCTTCCTCGACTTTCGCACGAAGGTCCTTAGGCTCGGCGTGAAGGGCCATATTTAGCATCTTGATCACAATGGAATAACGGGAAGGGTCGAACGTTTTTGTTCCATTAATGAAGTCCTGTCCGTTTATGGTCGTATATGCTATGTTGTGGCGTTCCAATTTTTTTATTAAGCTTTTGGAGGGTTCGGATTCTACCAAGTAGATGTCTTTATTCTCATCGTCATTGAGTATGCTGTATACTAATTCGTCTTCCAGAATAGGACAGCCGATCACGGTTAGCACCCCTGAGGTCATGTGTAACAAAATGATATTGCGTCGGTATAAAGATTTGTCAATGTAATATCAGAACAGTTTTTATTATTTGGACGATATCAGCGACCATGACCAACGTAGTGTTTCACACAAGCATGGGCAACATAACCATCAAACTGTACTCGGATATGCCTAAGACCACTGGTAATTTTATTAAACTTGCCAAAACGGGATTTTATGACAATCTGATATTCCACAGAGTGATTGATGGCTTCATGATTCAAGGTGGGTGTCCCCAGGGAACCGGTTCCGGAGGACCTGGATATACAATCGAAGATGAATTTGGCTCAGGACACTCTAATGTCCGTGGAACTATCTCAATGGCCAATACGGGTCGTCCTAATTCGGGAGGCTGTCAGTTCTTTATTAACACGGCCGACAACCGTTTCCTTGACAAAGAAGACAAATCTACGCCTTCCGCCCACCCAGTGTTTGGTGAAGTT
>CAYYMA010000012.1:0-15682 GCA_964472805.1 uncultured Methanomassiliicoccales archaeon
TGTTCCGGGATGCGGGGTCAACCCATGTGGCCAAACACTTATTTTTATTTCTTCTCATTCGGGCGACAGCCAGTTATGATATCTTTGGAAAAATCGAAAACAGTACGGGTTTCTCCGTCCATGGTGAGCTTAAGTTCCATCGAAGCATCAATAGATCCAACTACTGCACCGGATGTGCCTACAGACTCGAACAACTCAATGACACGAGCCGAATTCTCAGGCGGACATGAAAATACAAAACCATAACCCTGATATGAAAGACACCATTGCGTGATATCCACATTTTCCGGTTTGGGAATCTTGGTTATATCAACGATGCCGCCCTTAGATGAAACTTCAAGCATCATTCCAAGAGTTCCGATATTGCCAGGGTTGCTCATGTCCTTACCTGCGTTCACAAGATGTTCGGATGCAATTTTTGGAAGAACCGCAATCTGTTCTTGTACGGCCTCGTCGGTCTTTAACGTAGTCGTGTCCCAAGCGTAAGGAAGATTCTTAGGGTAAAAGCCGTCCAGATCTGCTATGAATATGATGTCGTCGCCTGGTTTAGCAGTAGTACTTAAGATAATGTCATCTTTGGGGACCGAACCAACAATAGATATTTCGATAGCATTTATCTCGCTATCTGGGTGTGTATGTCCTCCTACTACGGGAACACCAAATTTTTTCATTCCTTGCTCTACGCCTCGAAATATCTGAGCACACACTTTAGAACTTTTCATAGATACGACGTCGACCATAGCAATAGGTCTTCCGCCCATCGCGGCTATGTCATTAATGTTAACAAGTACGGCAAAATATCCTGCATAGAACGGGTCTATTTTCACTAACGAAGCCATTATTCCGTCTGCAGCTAATAGCAAATAATCATTTCCGAATTCAACTGCCGCAGCATCTTCTCCCTCGGCAGCAAATACTTGAGGAAAATTATCAAGGGGTATAAGATCAACTATCTCATGGATAGGATTCTTTCTAGTGATGCCTGGAAATGTGCGTATAGTGTTTACAAGTTCATCCAGAAACATATACGGGGGATAATCCACCCTTAATAAAAGAGTATTGTTGTTTACAACAAATGAGTTTGTTTTGTAGATAGGACTAAATGCCCTGAATTTGTGCTTTCTATCAACAAATCTAAAACGATTTCGCTCATTTCCTTTGGATGTTCTGACCGTGGGTAGTATGCATCTTGAGTCGGAACAACATTACCCGATCGTTTTAGAAGCTTTTTACATTCAGTGATTTCCTGCGGCTGTGCAGGTCTTCCATTATGATTGGTTGCTCCTGCTAGGCGAAGTTCTGATTCAAATATAGGTCGTTTTAAAGTGTGACTCAGAACATAGATTATAAGATCGTCATTACCAGGATATTTCTTTTTACAGGCACGACCAACAGACTCATATATGCTGTCTGATGGAGTTTTAAGCATTTGATATATTTTTGAAGGGGGCACCGATCGTTCTTTTACGATGTTCACATCAGTTAATGCTCGAAGATATCCAGTCAATATTAGGCGATGATGCTTGAACCCCTTTACTTCAAGGTCTCTCGATAAGGCACTTATGGATTTACCATCTTTTTCAAGACAATCTAAAAGAATTCGACAGAAGTCTTTCTCAGGGTTGAACACAGATACCTGATAACAAATCAGATAACTTAAACTTACTGTATATTCTCCTGTATTTTACCTGTTTTTCTGGCGAATACGCACTCGGTCGATACAATTATTATTCTGAATGATTACATTAATACATTGTATGACAAAAGCAGTTATCATAATTATCTGGCATCTCTAAAAATATCAAATCTGATAACAATGATGGTAACAAAGTGCCGTTGATGTTTTACCAGTACTAGTTCAAAAAATACTTTATACCAATAAAAACAAAACAGAATTGCTAACCGGAGGCAGAAGAAATGGGTGAAATGTATACAGAATCTGATAATGTTGTTAAGGGAGGTGCCGAATCGACTGACATAGGATTGTTCGTCAGATCTTCAGATGAGAACTTTAAAAAATGGGACAAAAAGAGAATCTCTGACGTTCTCTTACGAGAGACGGATATATCTGAGCTTAATGCAATGGTCATCGCGAACGATGTCGATCGCCTCATTAAACAGATTGGCGTTAGATTTCTTACAGCACCCCTCATAAGAGAATTGACCAATGCAAAACTGATGGAGCATGGCCTCGAAGACATCAGAAAACAACATACTCGCCTAGGTGTTCCTATTTACAACGCAAGGGAGATAATCATGTCTCCCAACAAAGAGAATGCTAACGTTCCTCATGGCCCGGAAGCAACAAACCTAACGTTAGCCGAGAATATCAAAAAAGAGTTTGCACTTCTAGAAGTTTTCACCCCTGATGTTGCTGATGCTCATATGTCTGGGCTCATTCATCTTCACGATTTAGGTATGATCGACCGCCCTTACTGTAGCGGACAGTCCATCGAGTACGTCAAGAAATTCGGTCTTAATTTGCCTAATGCTATGTCCATCGCAAAACCGGCTAAACATCCCGAAGTTCTTATAGAACAGATAATCAAATTCTCTGCTGCTTTACAAGGTCATTACGCTGGTGCAATCGGATGGGATGCATTCAATGTCTTTTTGGCGCCGTATCTTGTAGACATCGACGATAAAAGGATGCATCAACTAGCACAGATCCTGGTTTATGAATACGCACAACAGGCCGTCGCTAGAGGCGGTCAATCTATTTTCAGCGATCTTAATATTTATTGGGAGACTCCGAAACATTTTGTTGGTGTTCCTGCAATAGGTCCTGGCGGAGAATATACTGGTAAGAATTACGAAGATTATGAAAGTGAATCACAGAGATTCGCAATGGCATTAATGGACGTATATCTGGAAGGAGACGCAAACGGAAGACCATTTTTTTTCCCCAAACCAGAAGTTCACATAACGGATCGTTTATTTCAAACGCCAGGTAACGAAGAGTTCATGCACAAGATATGCAAACTTGCGTCAGAGATGGGAAACACATATTTTGTGTTCGATCGCGGAGATACAGCACGTATTTCGGAATGCTGTAGACTGTCTTTCAATCTTGACGACCAAGACATCGAAGATGCGAAGACGCCTTGGAAGATGCGTTTTTCCGCGATGCAGAACGTTACTATCAACCTTCCACGCATAGCATACATGTCTAAAGGTAACGACGACGAACTTTTCAACAGGATAACCGAGGCTCTTAAGCTCGTAGCAAAAGCTCATGAACAAAAGAAAGGATTCATACAACAGCTTTTGTCATTGGGCAACAGCGGCCCTTTAGGCCTACTTACAATGGATCTTGATGGCGAGCCGTATTACAGAATCGAGAAGTCCTCTTACCTTGTTGGAATATTAGGGCTTAACGAAATGGTCCAATCGCATATTGGAAAGGAGCTACATGAATCTAAGGATGCACTCAAGTTTGGACTCAAGATAATAGCATACATGAATAAAGAGGCCAAGAGAATTTCTGAAGAAAGTGGCCTTAAGCTTACGCTTGAACAAACACCTGCAGAGTCAACGGTCTATAGACTTGCGAAGCTTGATCTGAGAGATTATCCAAATGAAGCCGGTCTCGTGGTGAAAGGCAATCGTAACAGCGGTGAAGTCTATTACACCAATTCAACATATCTTAACGTTGGATCAGATGTCAGTCCGATCGAAAGGGTCAAGATCGAAGGTATGTTCCATCCTATTATTGATGCAGGTGCATTAACTCATATCTGGCTTGGAGAATCCAAGCCTTCTGCCGAGAGTGTCGCAGCGTTCGTTAAGAATACATTTGAGAAAACACAGAATGGACAGATTGCATTTAGTCCGGAGTTCACGTCATGTTTGAATTGTGGAAAGACATCTCGTGGACTTTTAGAAGCGTGTCCACACTGTAATTCCATAAATATCGAAGGGATTACCCGCGTCACAGGATTCTTTTCTAAGATATCTGGATGGAACATGGGAAAAAAGGGAGAATTGGCAGATCGTCGTAAAGGTCAGTGTTTCTAATCTGAATAAAAGCATAGCTGAATGAAAAATAAAAGTTAGCACGCACGTAGCCTTGCAATAGGTTTTCATCCCATATGAGACCCGCCAGAAGAGATTCTTCTGAAACCTACGATGACTACGCTTTATTTTTATTAGGAGTTCTCACACACAGCATGCAGAGGTAAAGGTTTGAACCATTCAACCGTTTTTGCATGTTGTGGGGCTTTGGGCTTAGATAAATGCAGTTTTCATATTGATCTTGCACATACCATATTCGCCGGTGCCATCTCCACGCGTGCTTAATACATACTATGCGATGTACACTATATAATACTTATGTTAGTTACATCCTAGTAAAGTTGATGGGACATCAAAAACAATAGTAATTCGACTCAATACTATGATAAACTCGATCTAAGCAATCAACGCCATAGTTCGCGCTTGCGAAGATACTTGATTGCAACAATCATAATCACAATCATAAATAGAATGTTCAGATAGAATCCCCATGGATTCTCTCCCAACGGGATATTGATAAAGTTCATTCCATAAATACCCGAGATCATAGTGGGTATGGATATCACTAGAGTTATTGAAGTAAGGAACTTCATAACTCCTGTCAACGAGTTATTTATGTCTGCTTGAACCAGCTGCCTAGTACCTTTAACGATCTCCGCGTACGTGGTGGTCATCTCCAGTGCCTGATTTGTTTCGATTATAACATCGTCCATAAGATCGCGGTCTTCGGGCTCCGTAATGAATTTAAATTGTTTGCTTAATCTTTCAACAACGGAGATATTCACGCTCAGTGATGTTTTAAAGTAAACAAGGTTGGACTCTAACTCGTGAAGTTCAAACAAATCGTTACGCTGAGTCCTATTACGTATCGACGCTTCTATAGCCATCCGCTTTTTTTCAATAAGCTTAAGATAACTCTGATATTGCATCGCCACTCTGAAAAGGATCTGTGATGCGAAACGATTACGTTTTTCTACGTCGATTGATTTCATTTGTTTAGTTTTACTGGTCATCAACGAGTTAATGGCAAAGATATTTTGCAAACATACAGTGATGATGGCGTTGGAAGTAACAGTGATAGAAAGTGGAAATGTAGCGTATTCTTCGCGTTGATTTCTTATTTCAGTAGCCGGAGCATCTATCAATATTAGTGAATAATCATCTTGCATCTCAAGTCTTGATCCTTCTTCGTCGTCCAGAGCAGCTGTGATACATTCTCTGCTTACGTTGAGCTTAGTGCTAACTTCAACTATCTCTTCTTCAGAGGGTCGGACCATATTTATCCAAACATTGTCTCTAATTTCTTCGATTTTTACGGCACGACCGTCCTCCATCGCAAACACTTCGTACATTTTTCACCCCCGCTTCTTTATAGTATTACAGCAAGCACCACCAATATTAATAAGAATAACATGAAACCTGATACTGCATTCGTTACATTATCGGCCATTTTATCTCTCGTTTCCTGATCCTTGTAATCTAATTTATTCAATAATTGAGTTACCCAACCCTTGAAAAGGAAACCGCCGTCGAAAGGAATAGCTGGAAGTGCATTCGTTATTCCCAATAGTAGATTTATCCAGAACATCCAGTATATTAACGCTGCAAGCATCCAAAATATTTCGCCTCCTGGAGCATCGAACCACCATTGACAATGTTCTGGTATAGGGGAAAAACCACTCATTGACATGAATGGGTAACTAAGTGAATTGACAATGCTACCTGTGATAGTAGTCTGCCCATACATTGGATTGATAGCTGTACCCATAATATATTCTGGCGTTATGAAGATCATGCCGCTGTAGCTAATATTCACTCCAATGTATCCAACATCTCCGTTAGCGGTAAGCGTAGTGGATCCCGTTGTACGAACTAGGCCGTTTTCGATGTATGAGATAGTCACAACATCTCCGGGTCTAGATTCAGAGATATAGTCTCTGAACGATTTCAGTCCATTAATAGGGGTAGTAATTGTCGTATCCGTGTTAGTGATTTCAGTAATTGTTACGTCATTCGGAAGACCGCCTAAATCTGCAGGTGACCCGTTTATAACAGCGTTCACATAAAGGCCTAGTAAAATATTTTTAGAATATTCAATACCGTCTCCAGTGAGATAAGTGACTTTATGCGTGGTATTGGAGTATATATCTTCATCCGATAATATGAATTCAGATCCATATTCTGTTAAGGTAACTTCTACGTCGTCTATTTCTGTTATGACTGCTCCTGCAGGGACTCCTGCAATATATGCTGGCGAATTAGATGTGACTACGTATACGCCAACACCATCATCCCCTACGCCGTCTACATTTCCTAGTGGAGCCAACATTAACAAAGCAAAGACAACGAACGCTATTATCGCAGTGATGAAATTTATTGAGATGCCTGCAGAATAAATACTCATTTTTTGACGTAAAGAGGCTTTTTTAGTATCCTCTTCGTTCATTTCTACGAACGCTCCTAAAGGAACTACGGCGTACATTAATCCCGATGATTCGACACGGATGTCATTGGCTCTGGATTGAACACCATGAGCAAATTCATGGATCACCATACCGACGATAAGCCCGATAATTCCGAAGATTATGAAATGAGTATAATTAAGCCCTATGTACGAAACAGAAGCCGTGCTTGTACCGGTAAATACGTTAGGCAAATTTATTACAGCTACAGCCATGAAAAATATCATCACAGCCATGAGCATTACGGAGATTGCATTGGAAATTAGTGCCATAACTCTACAGAACCTGCGGTGTGATCCGATACGTTCCATGGCACCCTGTCCGCGGCTTGTTTTGTAAATGATTATAGGCCCACGAAGGGACAGACCCAGCTCTTTAGCTTTAGGAGAACGCCAGACCCACATTATGATCGGTGCGTAAAAAAACGCTAGAACAATTAAGACAATCCAAATAATGTTGATGCCACATCCCTCAGATACACAATAACATAGTGTTATTAATCTTTACGTGGGCAGCAACAAAAATTGTTGATGAAAATATTATGGTCGAATTATGATTATATTTTGAGTGTTCATTTCAAAAATAATCTTTTCGGCCCATTTTAATTTCTTTATCGATCGTTCTAAGACGTCGCCCACTCTTAATCGTGGGTTGTCAAAATCGAAGCCCTCTAATAGAATCTCCTTGGCACCAAAATGTTTTGCGGTACATACGGCACGGTCTCCATCGGTAAATCCTCCGTAGTTCACAACAGTACCAGACGGACGTCCTTGTGTAGTTAAAATTAAAGGTCCTTTGAATGCGGTTATATGTTTGGCTATTTTATCGACATTATCTCCGTGTGCAAGCACGATTGTGATGGCTCCAGAATTTCCTGCTTTTATCTGATAATTAACATCTCCATCTAAATCTGTAACTACGATATCAGGAGTTATCCCCGCTTTCATTACACGTTCTGTGGCAGATCCTGCGGAAATAAGTGTGCCTTTAGGACTTATTTTTTTAATATCGTTCTCAAGGCTATCGGCATCACCAAAAACGGTTACTTTATCTTTTATTACGTCGACGAGCACATCATCAGTGATCAGATCAGAATTTAAAGTCAAGGCTTTAAGCATTCTGACAGAATTTTCGTCCTCAAAGACATCAAAACCAAAATCTTTAATTATTTCCAGATAAACGGGTTCCCATTCTGTATAGTCCAATGTCTCACGCCTCTGTTGTAGTAGCGCTGGATATTTGCATTTTAAAGTATCTCCTGATCATTGTAGCCGTTAATGCAAGAGCTACACCTAATATGATCTCAGCTGCAATAATACCGGTTATCTCATGTCCAATACTGATGTACGACATCATAAGATCTAACGCACCCATAATTACCATTCCTATGCCCAGTACGTTGATAGATCCTGTTATGAAACTTAGTCTAACGGCACCGTTGGACAGATATTCATTTATGAAAATCCCGACCATAAAAAAGAGCATACCGAATATTATCGGCCATGTCGCTGCTGCACAGAATCTAAGGATCATCTGATATGGTGACGGTGCGTAATAATTCTGAATATCTAATACTCCAAGTACAACGCCTGATCCGACAAGTGCTATGGATATCAGCGTGAATGTTATGACTACGCTTCCGGATCTCAGGCTTGACGACCAACGATTATACCAGTTGGCCACGCCCCCCATGATATTATATCCGTATACTAACAGTGAAAGTCCAATTATCAATACCACAAGTGCACCGGAAATACGTGAAAAGCTTGATGCATCGATATTGTAGAAATACATCATCGGCAAAATGTACACCAATGTGATCAGAACAAGGATCCATCCTATCGGTGTCATGAACCTTTTCCTTTTAATTGGATCTTCAAGCATTTTTGTAATTATGTAAACGTTTCCTTCGAGGCCAGGAGATTGTTTTACTACAACCTTTCTAACGGAATCTATAGGTATCCGTGAAGAAATGATCGGATACACATATTCGTCCTCGGCACCGTCCCCTACAAGTATGATTCTATCGGGGTTTACTTCTTCAACGACCTTGTTAAGTTCATCGATGATAGCCGAATCTGAACGATATCCTACCTTCCGATCTCCACATATCAAAGCGACCTCTACCCTGGCACCGTCGTTCATTAGGTCTCTATAAATGTTAATGGCGGCATAAACGGAGTTGATATCGGAGTCCTCGGGATCTGCTATACCTAAAGCTGCAGCAGCGACAGAACATTCTTCTACGCCGATGACTGGCGTATCTACGCCACCCTTTACTCCGAAATCGTCGTCCCTATCAACCACGAGGACCAGTGTTTTCTTCACAATAGGAAATCCAATCATAATGATAAACACTTTGCTGTTAAAAATGGGAAATAATTAAAAAGGACAGGTCATTGACCATCCTATGCTCATCAGATGGCACGGTCATTCATGTTTTGAGTTTGCTTGTAGCCGAGGTTCTATCGTAATAGATCCCCACGACGGAAAATCTATTGGAATTAAAACTCCATCTCCCGCAAGTGATTCTGTAGTATTGATGACGCACGATCACTATGATCACAACGTTTCTAGGATTGTCAGTGGAGATCATAAAGATTTCAAAGGTAAATTAGACAAGTTCAAAGCCGGTCCTTTTGATATCGAAGGCTTACCGTCGTTCCACGATGATGAAAAAGGGGCTAAACGTGGTCCGAACACATTGTATCTTTTTGAAATGGAAGGGATACGAATATGTCATAGCGGAGACCTTGGAGATATTCCAGACGATAAAGTTATTAACAAAATACGTAACGTCGACATATTGTTCGTTCCAGTAGGTGCGAACTATACTATGGAACTAACTAAAGTAAAAGAGTTCATAAGCAAAGTTGATCCAAAGATCATTGTTCCTATGCACTACCGTGTATTTGGACTCTGTATCGCAATTTTACCATTAGATGATTTTTTACAGATGGTCCCGCCTGAGAATATAGACTATGTAGGAAACGAGATTGATATATCATATGACGAATTGCCAGAGCACAGTGAGTGCTGGGTGTTCGATCGTTGATCGTAAATCTACCCAAGCTATCTGTTTCTTTCATCACAGACGATATAGTTCGGGGCGTCTTCTTTTGAAATATCTTACGTCGCCCATAAGATTTCCTTCGTCGTCGTTATGTGAATAGGTTTTTAAATCAGCGAAGATAACGGATTCCTTTCCCTTAAAATCCTCGCATATCACGTTGCCTTTACGATCGAGGACCAATATCCCTCCTCCGAACACGGAACCGCAGGCGTTATCTCCCACAGCGTTGCAAGCTGCAACATAAACGCTATTATCGTAGGCTCTTGCAACAAGAGATTTCATCCATACCTCTTTTCTTTTCAAACCTATAAGGTTCGATGCGTGAGGTATCAGTATCAACTCTGCACCTTTACTTCTAAGTACTGTAGAAATGTCAGGAATATGACTTTCCCAACATAGATGAACACCTATAACGGCATTATCGGATTCAATTACTGGAAGTTCTTCACCTCTTGTAAAACGTCCTTCCTCTCTACTCCCTAAATGGGTCTTACGATACAGCATAGTCTCATTACGGCAAACTACCGCCTGAGTCATATAGATCGACGAAGCGGCCTTTTCAATTAAGCCAAAAACTATGACCATATTTTTTGAATGTGCTATATTCTCCAATTTTTTAATATGCGAACAGTCTGATGAAAGCATATCGGATTCAGAATAAGATGTGGAATAACCAGTAAGTGATGCTTCAGGAAAACAGATTATGTCAGCTTCATTTTTTGAAGCTGTATCAATGTATTCATTCATTTTTTCAAAATTGTCATCTATATTGCCAACAACGGACCTCATTTGAACCATAGCCAATCTTAGATCCTTCATTTTAACACACATCCAGAATTACAACAGATATTACTTGATATGTTGGGAACATAAAGTGTTTACCTTCAGGTATTCTAGGAACCGTACAACAAGAAATAAAACGTTGTATGAATTTTTTCATATCATCTAACATCAGACATCCAGCATGAATATAGAGATTATATTTTTCTCGTCTTCACCAAGTAGTAGTTGATAGCATAGAATGCGATACAGAACGCTATCATAACGACTAATGAAGCCCATGGGAACTCCCATCCTAGAGCAGAAGCTCTGATACAGCTACTCGAGTGCGTCAAAGGAATAAAGTACAAAATGTATTGGAATACTTTAGGCAATATTGACACAGAAAAGAACGTCCCACACAAAAAGGTCATAGGCAGAATGACGAGACTGCTAAAGGTTGCCATGCTTTGATGTGATTTGGCTATAAGTGCAGCCATTTCGCCAAGCAACGAGAACGTTACACATGACAGTATCAAACATATTACGAAAAGTGGACTGAAATATAGATCATTGGTCAGACATGCCCCCAAACCAAACATCACCAGACAACTGATCAGTCCTCGTATGATGCCTAGAACGGACTTACCTAGAACGATTGACGATATCCTGAGTGGGCACATCATCATCTCGTCAAAACTACGGTAATAAAGTCTCTGAACATTCAGTCTGGTAGCGGTAGATGAAAACGAAGCATTAAGGGATGATAGTGCCACGATACCGGGTATTATGAATGCTATATAAGGAACGCCGTCCATGAAGACCCCTTGGCCCATGCCGTATCCAAAAGCTATGAGATAAAGTATGGGGCCCATGATCGTAGAAACCATAATGCTAAGGAAATTATGCTTGAAAAAGCACATGTCTCCCCAGGCAACGGACCATATTTCCCTTAGATAATTAGCCATGGGTCAGCCACCTACCTTTTTACCTGTCAATTCAACAAAACAATCTTCTAGGTTCGTCTTTCGCACCAGAACTTCATTGTTAGTAAATTTGCCAGCACTTACGGATGCTGATTCCATATCCTGAAAATACTCATATGTCGTCTGACCGTCTGCGTTGGTGTGTTCGACGGTAAATTTCCCAACCTCGTTGGAAAGTATCTCAGGAGTACCAAGAGCAATTATCTTACCCTCGTCTATTATGCCCACTCTATCGCAAAGGTTCTCTGCCTCTTCTATGTAATGTGTTGTTAAGAATACTGTAGTGCCGTTTTTATTCAGAAGGCGTACGAGGTCCCAAAGCAGACGGCGGGCCTTGATATCCAGCCCTACGGTCGGTTCATCCAGGAACACAATTGTGGGTGAATGGACCATCGTGCATACTATGGCCACACGTTTTTTCCATCCACCGGATAGCGAATCGATTTTTTTATCTAGATATTCTGAAAGGGAAAAGTATTCCGTGAGCTCCTTTATCCTGGATCCCCTCTCCTTTTTAGTCATTTGATACATCATAGCGCGATGATTCATATTTTCCCACACTGTGAGATCCTTATCAAGACTGACACTCTGTTGTATAACACCAATTCTAATTTTAGCCTCGGTGGGATTCTTCTTTATGTCAAAACCATCTATGGATACATCCCCTTTATCACAATTAGTGAGGGTTGCAAGAATCCTCACTGTCGTGGTTTTACCTGCGCCGTTCGGCCCTAGGAAACCAAATATTTCACCTCTTTTAATTCTGAGATCAATGCCGTCGAGTGCATTTTTTTCACCGTATCTTTTTACAAGATTTGTAGCGACTATAATGTCATCGTTCTTTTTGGTCTCAATCATAAAATACACCTATAAAATTCACTGAACTATGTCTATATTAGGTCGTGTAATGTTGGATTGGATATATAATCCATTGTCAACTTATATCTGTATACTGGGTGCGAATAATATTTTTGATATTCCTGTAATCATGTGCAGAAGGCACTTGAAAATATGATCTGTGAATTCTTTAATGACATCTAAGAACTCATTAAACTTAGCAAAGATTGAAAATGTCAAGGCATAGAATCATAGGACAGAACGAATGGTCCTCTTTCGTTTCTGATGATCTCTGCTTCTACACCGTATACATCTTTTATCGATTCAGAAGTAATAATCTCGTCAGGTGTTCCGTAGCTGTATATATTCTTATCTTTAAGCATTAAAACTTTGTCAGAGTATCTTAATGCTAGATTGAGATCGTGTAATGCTATGATCATTCCACTGTTATCCGAATGAACTATTTTACGCATGATCTTCATGGTATCGATCTGATGTTTTAAATCCAAAGAACTTGTTGGTTCATCAAACATATAAAATTTTGGCTGTTGACACAAAGCTCTTGATATGATTACTCGCTGAAGTTGTCCTCCTGAGATTTCATTTACAAATCTTGATGCAAGATTTATGATGTTCGTTTTTATCATGGCTTGTTCAGCAATGTTTAGATCTTCTTCGGTATAATCCCACTGGATATACGGCCTTCTGCCCATAAGAACGGTATCTAATACAGATGTGAATTGTGTGTATGTACAATGTTGAGGAACATACCCTAAGATTTTAGAAAGTTCTTCTTTCGAATAATCTATGATATTTCTATCATCAATATATGTGTCCCCTTTCATAGGATTTTGTAGATTGCATAATGTTTTGATCAATGTTGATTTTCCAGAACCGTTTGGTCCAAGTATTGACAAGACTTCTCCCGTGTTCGCTTGGAAGTTTATATTCTCGATAACCGCTTTTCCATCATATCCCTGAAAAAGTGATTTCACAGTAAGCTTCATGAAATATACCTTCCATTTTTTCTTGTCACGAGCCAGATAAAGAATATTCCTCCAATTATGTATAAAATAATACCTACGGGGATATCTTGAGGGCTCATAATCATTCTGCTCACCGTATCCGAGATCAGAAGTATGATGGCTCCTAGAAGTGCAGATGCAGGAATAAGGTATTTAGTGTCATTTCCAATTATGATTCTACATATATGCGGAGCCATTAGGCCTATAAAACCGATAACTCCTGTAAATGCTAAGCAGGTGGATGTTATAAGCGTACATACAATCAGAAGATTTCTGCGAAGTTTTACAACGTCTACTCCAAGACTTTTTGCAATATCGTCTCCTCCTGACATAGTATTCATATCTACAGCACGTCTTTCTAAAATTATTATTCCTACAATAACAATGGGGACAACAAATACTATGCTGCTCCATGTTGCGCCCCACATACCACCCATTAGCCAATTTACAATCTCACGTAGAGCAGTATCGTCAGATACATATTTTGCAAATGATACTCCTGCCTGGAATAGATATCCTATAACCACGCCGGAAAGTACTAAGACAGATTTAGAAGCAATATTGTTCTTTGCGATTATGAGGACTAAAATCATACTCAACGTGCCGAATATAAATGCAAATAATATGGTTATTAGTGTTTTTGATGAAAAAGATATACCGACAATTTCTACAATACCGTAATAGGCCGATCCAAATATTGTTGCACCGAATGCTATTGCCATCGCAGCACCAAACGCAGCGGCGGAAGACACGCCCAAAGTAAATGGACTTACAAGAGGATTTCTAAGAAGGCTTTGCATAACGGTGCCGGATGCACCGAGTGCTAAACCAGTGAATACACACAGGAGGATACGTGGTTCACGGCCGTTGATTATTATATTGGAAAAGTAAGATTTCGATAATTCGAATGTATTGGGTATTATCTGATTGAATAAAACTGCTAGCACATCTGCAATAGGTATGTGGATAGCCCCTAAGCTGAGTGATACGACAATAGCGATTAAGAGGACGACTACAAATATCAGTACGAGTGTCTTTTTCTTTTTTTCGGATGCTTTATATATTGATGTTATTGTTGATCTTTTTTCCTTAATAAAATCATTCGTACCATCTGCCAAATCAATATTCTCGATATCTGTCATGTTTATCAATTTTTATTAGTTTATAAAAAAGTAGGATGGGAGTTACCCCATCCTTTTTAACTATATACGTAAAACAAGTTTTCAGTTGACCAATTCATTCCAAATAATTCATTGTATTCAGTAATGGAACTATTGATTGTTAGCCCGTTGATATTCAATTCAGGATACACATATGAAACAAAATGAATCATGCCAATAAAGCAACGAGGCCCAGAAAGGACTTTGGTATCAACAGTTTTTATAACATCTATGTTGTCAAACATTCCGCTTCCGTCAATCACAGTGTGTGTTGAAAGGAATCCTACGACGTCACTGTGTCCTTTATCAAATGCACCATTGCTACGTAAGATGAATAAATCTATTTTATTTTTTTCATAGCGATCAACTATTAATTCTTGATATATCATCGCTGAAGAGGATGTTGCGGAGCCATCAATTTCAGCAACAATATTTTTCATACCGCATACGCCGAGCATGCGAGATAATTCAGACACTCCTGAGTAGTATTTTGAAGTCGCATCTATTCCCATCGCTGCAATAAATGTTTTCTTCTGATCATCCGTAAGTGTAGAAGTTGCTGATCCTATAGTATCAACTATGTTGTTGAAGAAAGTTTCATATTTGTCTACAAGGGCTGTCGCTTTGTTATTATCAAAGATACTAACCAACTGTTTGAGGTCGCTTATTTGTGTGTCATATCCGTAACAGTCCAGAAGAATAACAGTTATGCCTTGTGCTTGAAGCGCTTCAACATTTGAGATAGCCATATCTGTGCATTGTCCAATAACAACAGTTGATCCAGTTTCTAATATATTTTCAGCATTGGGTGTTTTCCAAGATCCGATATTTGTACGTTCTGCCCACCAGGATTCTGTTGGTTTGGATTTCATAGATGAGCTTACACCGACGACTTGGTCACTTAGCCCGACCATAGAAAGGAATTCAGCCGCACTTGTATTTACAACGCATACCTTAGTGACGGGTGTTTCGACGACTACTTCTACACCATCATTCTGTATTATGGTTACCGTGTTACTATCGTCGGAATTGGAGTTATTATTCGTAGCTAATGCTATTCCAGCTACAACAATGACAACGACAGCAATAATCGCTATGAGTTTTGTATTTGTATTCATTTAATCGTTCTCCCAAAGATGTGCATCAAATTTATTTTTATTAGAAATATATTATTCGTATCTTTATTGGATTATACATCCGATATATAATTTGTTATTTAGTTGTTGTGATTATGATTCTAAAACGTATTATTTATAGAGATGGCGATATCATCACGTATGTTAGATCACACGCATATTTCATCAGATCTAAATGTGGATATTCAGAGATTATTCAATTGTGCAATAGATTTGATCAACGTTAAAGG
>CAYYMA010000013.1:0-15240 GCA_964472805.1 uncultured Methanomassiliicoccales archaeon
GCCCTCGGTAATGCCTAAAGTATCTCCCAAGCCCCTAACATAACTCAAGTAGTGTGTAAACATTGATCTGAGGCCGTAATTCTCAATTCTAAAGGACTTATCAGGTGTCTCAAAATTCTCTATGCCGGCATAAGGAATATAACCAGACATGTAACATTAAAGATATGTGTAGTCAAATCTCAATATACAAATTAAAGATCTTTTAGTCTACATACATTATCCGTAAACCTGTATATCAAACGGTAGACGCTTGATACATGTGAAAAACCGACTTCTTAAAAGTCGTCTATTTCTTAATCGAAGATTTACAGATTAGTATTTACTACATCACCGAAAAACACACGAGGCGATTTGTCCGATTCGTCTCCTTCTTTGAAATATCTGTGGTAATGATTAAACCCATACTTATCGGCGTTGTGAAGGACTGGCTGTAGGTCTTTATTACCCTGAGCCAGATTGAAAGCGTTCTCTTTCTTGTATGTGTATACATTAAGAGTGCCTTTGATCCCTTTAACCCATCTTAGGCTCATTATTTTTCTAGCCATTTCCATTGTTATAGGCTCTACTGATATCATGGGGTCACGAGGCAGATTTCCTTTTCCCTCACTGTGGTCATGGCAATAATAAACAAGGAACACTCCACCGTTCTTTTTGAGCTCCATCGGAGCAATGTTCATTTTTACCATTTTCCATTTTTTTCCACCAAACTCTGAAGCAAGTTCCACTTCATCTGAATCCGGATAATAGTAGCATCCTGAAGACGACATACTGCCGCTCCATTTTAATTTTCTAAATAACTGATTCCCAACAATGAACTCACGTCTAAGAATCACTAAGACGATTACAACTAATATCAAAATAATTATCGCAATAACTATGTTTAACGCATCCACAGACTCTATATGTGCCTGGGACATTAATATATTTGTGATTTTGATGAATACCAAAACATCGATGATATTACAATTCGGCAATTATTAATTAAACTTAATGAGATACACATTCGAGGCAAGTATAATGACAAAATGGAGATGTACTGTTTGCGGTTATATTCATGAAGGAGATGAACCACCCGAGAAATGCCCTCGATGTAGATCTCCAAAAGAGGTATTTGTACCGTATAAAGAAAGCTCTGAAGACATTGGTGCCAGTGTTCATTATGTGAGCGGAGACACGATAACTGATGTTGTTATTATTGGCTCTGGTGCGGCCGCTTTTGCTGCTGCAGTTACAGCCAGAAGTAAAGGATCGGAAGTCGTAATGATCGAGAAGGCTACTGAGATAGGTGGTACCACCCGACGCTCCGGAGGAGGATATTGGATCCCAAACAACCAGTTACAAAAAACAGCTGGATATAAAGATAACAAGGACGACGCCCTCCGTTATATGGCCAGGTACTCGTACCCGAATAGATACAATTCCAAGGACGACAAATATGGTCTTACTGAACACCAATTCGAACTTATCAACTCTTTCTATGATAACGCGTCCGAGATGGTCGATCATTTTGAAAGTCTTGGTGCAGTTCACTCCACCGTAGGCATGAGTTGGAACGGCAAAGGTTATGGCGACTATGCAGAACATATTCCTGAGAACAAAGGGATTCGTGGACGTCTTCTGTTCTCTAAGAACGAAAAGGGAGAGATGAGCTACGGCTTTAATCTAATAGATTCTTTTGAAAAGTGGGCCACAGCCAACAATATCACTATCGTAACAGGTTGCCGTGTTACTGATGTTATAAAAACAAACGGAACGGTAATCGGCGTAGAAGCTGATTTATCTGGAGAAAAAATAAGATTCCTTGCACGTCAAGGAGTGATGTTCGGGACCGGCGGATATTCTCACAACGCCGAGTTTATGCAACAATTCCAACCTGGGCCGATCTACGGCGGATGTGCAGTTCCGACAAACACAGGAGATTTCATACCTATTGCTTGTAGAGCAGGAGCTAAGATCGGCAATACCAGAGGTGCGTTCAGAGCAGACAGTATAGCCGAACTATACTTAGAAAATCCGAATGATCTCACAAACGTATTTTTCATCTCTGGTGACAGCGCGATATTGGTCGACAAGTATGGAAATAGATATGTGAACGAAAAACGCAACTATAACGATAGAGGAAAAAGACACTTCGACTGGGACGAGATGAAGGCTGAATACAAGAACATGCTAACTTTCCTTATAGCGGACGAGCGCACAGCCACCCTTTGGCAGGGCAATCCTCCTTTCCCTATGAAGAACGACGTAACACCCAATTATCTGATAACTGCGAACGATCTCGATACTTTGTCAAACAAAATAGCCGAGCACCTTAATAAGATCTCGAAATCCACAGGAAATTTTTCTTTGGATTCATCATTCAAGAACGGATTGAAAGAGACCGTTAAAAAGTTCAACACATACGCCACGGACGGCGATGACCCAGACTTTAATCGCGGTAAGTATGACTACGATAAAGAATGGGCTACTTCACCACCTGTCGGGGTAGAATGGCCCGACAAGAATAGTAAAAATATAACTATGCATCCAATCGTAAAACCACCATATTATGCTGTGATCTTCGGATCTGGTACATTAGATACGAATGGCGGTCCAGTTATAGATGGTAAAGCCAGAGTATTGGAATGGAACAACAAACCCATTGACGGGCTATATGGAGCGGGTAACTGCATTGCATCGCCTACTGCTGACACCTACTGGGGCGGAGGAAGCACCATCGGCCCTGCAATGACGTTCGGTTACATAGCAGGAAAACAACTTTCCGCGAGAGATAAAGAGGAGCCTGGCACATAATATCCGATAAAGAAATAAAAATTGTAATTGTCAGTAACATATAGCTGGCTCTGTCAGTTTATGAAAAAAAATATTTGCATTAACATTAAAGAGTGTTAAAAAAATCTGCACAGCCTAAAGGCTAACGATAAAAATGTCGTTACGTAAATAAATTCAGGCTTACACACGGTACGATAGAAATACGGAAACAAGTTGATAAAAGATGTTTGTGATGCAAATGTTGAAAAATATTGCAATGATGGCCGGTGTCGAATGTTGAATTAAGCTCATATATTTAGATGAATATTAACTTATGACTACGACAATTACGCGTTATTTAAGCTAAATTCTTAGATATTTCGTTCTATGGTGTAAGTCACTTAAGACATCGATTTAAGATAAGGAGAGTAAACTACCATGACTAAAGATAATTACAATAAATCCAATTACCGAAGGCCGATCCTACTAAGCATATTGGCAGTATTAATGGTGCTTGGCGGAATAATGATTTCCATATTGGGAGTGTTTTTAATGGCCGTAGGATTGACGCCAGCCATGATTGATTTCTTAGCAGAAATGGATTTAACAGTTGAAATCGGATTGTTGGCCGGTGCATTCGTTCTGTTGCTTGGAATAATATACATATTCATAGGTATGGCCTTGTTCTCTGGTAAAAAATGGGGATGGTGGCTTGCCACTATTATGACCGTTATTGTACTAATATCCAACCTCTATGTATTTAGCATCCCGTCTTTGATACTGAATCTGATTGTGTTGCTTTATCTGTTAACAAAGAATACCAGAGGATGGTTCGGAGTCTAATTAAAAAATTTGTTGACATAAGAACTACGCTTATCCGATAGATCTTCTTAGTAAGCAAACATCTTAAACTTTTCTTAATAATACTTTTTCACTGATGTAATAATTTGATACATCTAAGAATTATCTAAACGGCATCATATTTTGATAAGGTAAATGACTTTTTAAAAGAATATTGTACTTCATCAGATAACAAAGAGCCTTAAAATAAGTTCGTACTATAATTAAAAGGAGTCCGTTGGAACAAAAATTTCGCTTGCCCTGACCACCATTACGGGGCACTTAGAATATCGTACGACTTTTTCGGCAACACTTCCAACACGAAAATCGAAAAATCCACTATTTCCAAGAGTTCCTATGACCACTATATCGTAGTCTGATGAACGTTCGGTAATCTCTTTGTAAGGAATACCGTCCTCTATTATCGGATCTACTCTTATACCCATCTGAGACCCTTGATGTATGACCTTGGCCACCGCCATTTTACTAACATCATTTATTTCTTCTCTGAATTCAGCAGAATTTGTATGAGGGATTTCTCTTACGTCATTAACGCTGATTGTGGAGACTTTCATACCCAGACGATAAGCCAGACGAAGTCCGCTTCGTACGGCAGCCTCGTTAGCCTCACTTCCATCTGTAGCAATCAACATCTTTTCCATTTTTGTTGTGCCATCTTCACGTTCTGGATTACGAACCACTATGACAGGCCCGTATGCCAGTTTGATTACCCTCTCTGCGACACTCCCGACTATCCACAGGGATAAACCGGACCTTCCTACAGAACCAAGCACTATTGCCTTCGCACCTATGTCGTTGGCTTTCTTTACAATATCTACGGCAGGAACACCGAAAACGATTTCCGACTCTACCTGGATTCCTCTCTTGGTAGCTTCTTCCACCGCATACTGCACAGCCAATTCTCCAACGGTAGGTTCATGACTGCCCTCTTTCAAAGGTTCATCACTAACATAAATCACGAAGACTTCGAATTTTAAGGCGGATGCTAGGTCAAGGGCATAATGCACCATTTCTTCGCCGACCTTGCTGCCATCGGTAGCTATCAGAATTTTAGACAATTATCTATTCTCCGATTACGGCCATACTTTTCGACCGTAAGAACATAATATAGTTTTTCATTGAATAACCTTACTGTATTTCTATCTCGATTTGAGAGAGAAATATTAAAAAAGGTGTTGTTTGAAAAGGTTTATGCCTCCCTCTTTAGGAATATGATCCATCCCGCTACAAGTGGAATTACGCCCCAAATGAAGAGTGCCGTCAGTGGTTGAGATAACAGGACAGACCCCTCAACATTCATGATTGACGTGATAGTTTCTCCTGCCTTATCCAGTATGTACCAATGTGCTTCGCCAGGTAAAGCGAGTAACAGAACGATAGACATCATCGATGGCACCATAGTCACCAGGAAGAACGTCATTAATGCAGAAATACTACCTTTTTTAGAGATGCAACTGAATAACATTGCTAGTCCTGATACAGCGAATATGTATGCCATCGTCAATCCTATAGACGTCAAAACGCTCAAATCAATCTTTCCAGCTTCTCCTCCGACAATAAGAGTGTGTCCGATTGCTATACCATAATAAAGCAAAACCACAAGTAACGTTATCAAATAACTTGCCAAGAATTTACCAACAAATATAGTAGTTTTCTTGACTGGCCTTGTGAACAGTAATAAATAAGTCCTTTCTTCAAATTCAGACACTATCGTATATGATGCAAAAAGGACCGCCCCTAGCAACGAGATAAAAGGTATCCAAATAGAATGTAAAGTTATGATGGACGAAATGTTAAACATCACATTAGCGAGGTTTTCTGGGCTTGAATCGAACAGAGGAATGGAAAATTTTGCCGTCAGAACTATATTGATCACTAGGAACAACGCAGCGAGTATTATGAGAAGAAGAACCTTTCTTCCTCTGAAGAACTTACGCATTTCATTTTTTCCTATGACGAAAACTTGTCTCAGGTCGTCCGTAGTTATGCTTATATTCTTTTTTCCTTTTTTAGCGGTTTCGGACATGTTCATCGGGACTCCGCGATAAGACTGAGGTATGTTGCCTCAAGGGATTCATTTTCATATAGATTGTATGCTCCGATACCCAATTCACTTATGGCTTTGAAGAATTCAGGGCTACGGGCGACTTCGGATGGAACTTTCGCCTCTATGTCGTTGCCAAGCATTGAAGCAGATATTATTTCAGGTATAGAAGTGACCAAAGAAATATCCTGTTCAGTTGGATTATGGTTTAATTTAATTATTATTTGTCTAACTCCGTGGTTGGATGCTATCGCATCTATCGTATCATCAAGAATGAGTTTTCCATGATTTAACAATGCCACATTGTCACAAAGATCACTGACCTCATGAAGCATATGAGAGCTCATAAGAACAGTAACGTCTCGTCCATGTCTGATGTTCTTAAGGACCTGACGCATTTCTGCCATTCCCCTTGGGTCGAGACCTGATGTAGGCTCGTCAAGTATGATTATATTGGGATCTCCTAAGAAGGCCTGACCAAGAGCTATCCTTTGCCTCATTCCCTTAGAGAACGTACCGACCTTCTTGTCCTTCCATTCGGTCATCTTTACCATTTCGAGAATTGACGATGTTTCGGCGGAGATCGATTCGGCACTTAAACCGATTATTTGTCCAATGAGCTCAAATGTCTCAACTGGAGTGAGATATGTATAAAATTCCGGTGTTTCAACAACGGTCCCAACGCCAGTCAATGCTGACTTGGGATCTTTAGTAACGTCTATACCATTTATGTATGCCTCACCAGATGTTGCATCAATCAAGTGTGTTAGCATTTTTATGGTGGTGCTCTTTCCTGCACCGTTAGGGCCCAAAAGTCCCGTGAAACTATTCCTTTTAATTTTTAAATTAAGATTATCTACTGCAGAAAAATCGCCATAATTCTTTACAAGGTTGACAATTTCTATTGGTTCATTTGTGATAAGGATCACTCCTTTTGTATCATTATAAATACGGTACTTATAGATTACTTTAAAAACCACACAAAATATGAACTATTCATTTTAAAAAAAGTAATTTGATCTACGTCTTAAATTAACGCAAAAAACATTAAATGACTAATACACTAATCCGTTGATGCAAAATAATTTCTCCCCTGATAGTTTTTTCGGAAAGGTTTACGCTGGTAAAGAAGTTAACAACGATGAACCAGGATACGGAGAATTCTTAAAAGCACTGGAACGTGCCAGATCAGTTTGCAACGAATACAACGAATCTAAATACAGAACATCTGACGAACTAAGAGAGATACTGAAAAGATTGTTCGCGTACGATATAGACGCTGAAACAGTAGTCAATCCGCCGTTCCGATGTGACCTCGGCTTTAATATAAAACTAGGAAAAAGTGTTTTTATCAACAGCAACTGCTTCTTTTTGGACTCAAATATGATTACAATAGGAGATTACGTAATGATCGGACCTAACGTTACAATTGTAACGCCGAACCATTCAAGAGATCCTGTAAAAAGACGTAGAGTCGGTACAATTTCCAAACCAGTGGTTATAGAAGATGATGTTTGGATAGGGGCTGGAGCGATAATCCTCCCCGGAATCACAATAGGCGAGGGTGCCGTCGTAGGTGCCGGATCAGTAGTGACCAAAAATGTGCCAGCTGGAACGACAGTGGTAGGCAATCCCGCTAGAATTATAGGTGAAAAAAATGCTTGACATAACAATCCCGGGCGAATATATATCAGGAAGCTTGACTGGGGACATCACGTTATTCGTGATTCCTATAAACATAGTAATGATATTTGTGATGATCTTCTGGGAACGTTCCAACCCTAACACCATTCTGCTCTGGGCGTTGGCTATGATGATATTCCCACTTATCGGCTTCATACTTTATCTGTTCTTCGGACAGACTTTCTACTCTAAGTATGCGTTCAAGACCAAGGCTCATGAGGACCTTCGAGCGAGAATGAAAATGAAAAATAAAAAAATGCATCTAAGGATGGATAGTCAGACTCTTGAAAAAATACACCCAGGAAACAGCGAGTTCGTCAAAACGATGCTAGATATCAGCCACAGTTACACAGATGATAATGATGTTAAGGTCTATGCGGACGGAGAAATTTATTTTAGGGATATGTTTGAAGACATAAGAAACGCAAAGGAAACGATCAACTTTGAATTCTACATCATTAGGAACGATGAACTTGGAGACTCGTTATTCAACCTATTCACCGAGAAGATCAAGGAAGGTGTAGAAGTTCGTGTTATGTGTGACGCCCACGGTTTCGGCAAAGGACCAAAGAAGGCAATGAAAAAATTCGTAAAGGCCGGAGGACATTTCACACTCTTCCACAGTAGTATCACGTGTCTACTGTCTCCCCGTAAGAACAACCGTAACCATCGCAAGATTATGGTCGTGGATGGATCAATAGGATGGACGGGGGGTCACAACTTTGGCAGCGAATATATGGGGAAGGGTCCGTTGGGAGACTGGAGAGATACAAGCGTCAGGATTGTTGGAAGTGCCGTGGACGGTCTGCAGGTCAGATTCCTTACTGACTGGAGATATGCGACAAAACTGGATCTTACTATAGATGAAAAGTTTTACAATAATGTGCCAGGTAGCGGAGATACAATAGTTCAGATAATCTCTGGAGGTCCTGATGTCCTGGAAAACAGTCCGATACACGCTCAATATATGATGTTGTTCACCCGTTGTAGAAAGACCCTGTATATCCACACGCCATATCTTGTTCCTGATGAAGCGACCTTATCCATTTTGAAACTCGCTGCCAAGTCTGGTGTGGACGTTAGGATAATCATACCTGACAAACCAGACCATCCTTTCGTTTATTGGACTAACTTACATTATGCGAATCAGTTGATGCTTGCGGGAGTCCGAATATATCATTACCAGAATGGTTTCATTCATTCAAAAGCTATAGTCGCCGATTCGTACTACTGCTCTGTTGGTTCTACGAATTTGGACGAAAGGAGTATGAAGCTCAATTTTGAAACCAACGCGATGATTTACTCGCATGAGGTTGGAAAAAATCTTACAGAAGAATTTATGAAAGACTTGGAACGCAGTAAAGAATACACCGTGGAGCAATTTAAGAATAAAAAATTGAGAGATTCGTTTAAGGTATCATTCTTTAGACTTACCGCTAGCCAGCTCTGATTCGTTGTCAACGGGCGGGTTACGGCGTCTCTTGATGGCCATTATAGTTTGATCGAGTTGCACGAACCCCACCGACGGCGTATGCCTGCAGAACTCTGTAAGAGATGCCAGGCCCATGAATGCCTTAGTGGGAAGATTCTTTTCTTTACCTATTACGCTGTTACGCTTGTTCACTATGCTGTTCAAGAAACCATCAAGATCCGTTGAATTTGAAACGGTCACGACGTTACCGAGTTCCGAAAGTAGATGTCCGTCCGTCCCGCCGGTTATTCCTAGACCGTATTTTCTTGCAGAGTAACAGGATTCCAAATTAGCTTTACGAGATAACCCTCCACTTATGGTCTCAAATGCGTGAAGATGCTCGACCTCACATTTAGAAATGTAATTCTTTCTTAGACATACTTCGAACCCTTTGTTAGATCCCAAGAATCCCATGGGATGAGCGGCGGAAACAACACAGTTCTCATTCTCTAAAAGATCAAGAAGTTTAGAGGTAGGCATATCCCTGAGAGCTATCCACTGGCAACTTCTGATCCTGTCTTTGATGCGGTTATCCCAGAACGTCTTAAGATCTTTCCAATCGTAAAAGTAAGTTAAAATGTGAGGACCATCAGAAGTACTTATTTCCATTCCTGGAATGATAAAAACATCACTATTCATCTCTATAGCGTCTAAGACTCCACCAATCTGATTGTGGTCCGTTATAGCTACGCCCACGTTACGTTTTTTGGCCAAAGCTACAACGTCCTTCGGTTGTGTATAACTGTCAGAGTAATGAGTATGAAAATGCATGTCTGCACATGTTAGACCTGCTTCCGTTAATGCTGCGACATCAGGTTTTCTGAACACACTTTCCTGTTTTATCTCAAACATAGTTGCTTCCAGATATCTTCTGATTCTGATAATATAGCATCGGTATCAAGAGTGTTAATTTTACAGTCCTCCATCACGAGGTCTCCCTGGCACATAGTGTGTTTGACGTTTAGACTAGATGCAGAATAGGCTATGTTCCCAATGATGTTCTCAGCAAGTAAAGGCCTCATGTTCGGTGCTTTTCCATCGAGAACGATTATATCAGCATACTTTCCATTTTCGATTGAACCAATCTTGTCCTCCATGCCTACGGCTTTTGCACCATTGATAGTTGCAAAATCCAAAAGTTCCTGAGCTTTTGCTACGGTGGCGTCCCATCTGCTCGACTTCTGTAAAAGACCTAAGACCTTCATTTCAGAGAACATATCCAACGAATTATTGGTAGTATTGCCGTCGGTACCTATGGAAACGTTAACACCACTGGCACAGAATTCAGGGATCGGTGCCACGCCTCCTGTGGCTAACTTCATATTGGATACTGGACATGAAGAGATCGACATTTTAGCTTCACCCATAAGTCTTACCTCATTGAGAGTAAGCCATGCTGAATGTGCTGCAACTCCCCTATGACCAAATATTCCTAAATCTGCAAACCACTCGCCTGGTCTTTTTCCAGTTGACTTGCGATGTTCATTAACTTCTCCACGAGTCTCAGAAAGATGGAAGTTCATAGGCAATTTTTCTTTATCAGAGAGATCTTTTGCACCTAAGCATGTTTCTTCGTTGCATGCATAGACTCCTTGTAGTCCTACACCAGGCACTATTTTTCTCATATTTTTATGAGATTCGCAGAATCTGGCACAGTTCTTAAGAGGATTACCTTTTTGTGTGGTTTTATCTTCATCCAGAACACACCAACACAAAACCCCTCGGATACCTGCTTCCTGGGTGGCTTTTGCAATGATATCTTCCGAATAATAAAGGTCCATAAATGTCGTAGTTCCGCCACGGATCATTTCCATGCAACCCAATTTCGTACCTATTCCGAGATCGTGGTCCGTCCGATCCGCATCTACTTTAAAACTAGCATTCAAAAAGTCGGGAAATGCTAAATCATCAAGGGAACCTTTCATTACAGACATTGCGACGTGCGTATGTGTATTGATCATACCTGGCATTATTACGTCGCCGGTGGCTTCGATCTCTTTGTCAGCGGATCCTTTGTATCCAGTACCAACGTAAACAATTTTTTCATTCTCTACGACCACGTCGCCCTTGAATACTTCTCTTTTTGAGTTTTGAGTGACAATCCATCCGCCACGGAATACTGTTATCATAGGTCGCATAACCTAATGTTCGTGTATAACATTTTTCCCACCTTCCAAAAACGGATATATCTTTACGTTATAGAGTATCACATGTCAATACGCATTGTTTTTCTTGGGACCGGAGGTGGTCGGCATACGACAATGTATCAGACACGTAGCACTGGCGGCTTCCTTCTGATGAATAAGGAAAACATAGTTCATGTTGACCCAGGTCCTGGAGCACTGACACAGATGCAACGGATCCGTTATGATCTTACACGCACTGATTCAGTAGTCATATCACACGCCCACCCCGACCATTATGCTGATGCGGAATCGGTTATTGAAGGTTGCTCCTTCGGCGGATGGAAAAAACGGGGGCACATATATGGCAGTATTACGGCCATAGAAGGACGAGATGATCTCGGTCCATGCATTTCAGGATATCATCAGAAGATCGCTAAAGATTGCACGGTACTGGTACCAGGTGATAAGATCGAAATAGGCGGAATGATGACTGAGATCTGTAAATCTGAACATAACGATCCCACGACTATTGGGATGAAATTCCATACAAAGAATGGAATAATTTCTTATGTAAGTGACACGGATTATGCAGATAGCATAGCTGAACAGTATATTGGAAGCAGAGTTCTACTCCTTCCAGTCACCGTTCCTGATGATTTGCACATCAAGGGCCATCTGTGCACTGATCTTGCTATACGATTTATGAACATAGTAAAACCTGAAATAGCAATATTTATTCACTTAGGTATAGTAATGATACGTTCAGGACCAGAGAAACAAGCTGAAAAAGCTGAAAAAGCCACTGGAGTGAGAACTATAGCCGCACGAGATAGGATGATATTGGACCTGGGCAAGGACATAAAAATATCTGATGCGGAAGTATTCGAACCGGGATGGATACCAGATACGTCGCCTTAACGTTCACACGGGATAGAAACCGTAGGTCTTAGGATACGTACTGAATTCTCCAGAAGGTACCCATTCGCTGAGCTTGTATTCGATACCCCCTATTTCCTCCATCAGACTCGTGTATCCCAAAAGATATTGATTATCCGTGGTGGTTTCACAACCATAATACGTTTTTATTTTAATTGTTTCACTGTCGAAAATATCTTCACTTATTACGTATTCATCAGAAGTTGTCGGGTAGTACGGATAATATACAGAACTTATCCCATATTCTAGATACACTCCTGCCATCATATGACCTGGTAATATCAATAACGCTGCATCCAAATTAGCAGCCTTAAACAAAGCCGCACACAAGAACGATGTATCCTCACAATCACCTGCACCCTGCATTATGGTCTCAGTAGGGAATGCCCAATATTCCTCGGTCCCGTAGATTCTTTTATCGGCACTCATTTCCTTATCAAGTATGAAGTCATCTGAAAAATCTGCTGGATAATAGTCAATGACCTGTTGGACGAATGCTAAGATAAATGATGCGTAATAGTATTCGTCTTCGTATAAGGAAAATATACTACCGTCATACAGAATTCGTAACTTGGACTCTAGGTCTTCGATCACAGCACTTCCGTCATAAACATATTTTTTGAATACTGTATCTAACTCATCAAAATCTATGTACCCACGCGGCCCATCGTACAGTATTCCTGTTACACACTCGCCGTATTGGAAACTAAAATCAAGATTGAATGAATCTTCCGGGCCGTCTGGGATGTCAAAAGACCAATCATAGTTCTGAGTGACTTCCCCTCCCACGACAAATGAACCTGTATAGGTTTGGAAGTAAACCGCTACTTTAACGGAATAATGACCTGGGCTGAGAGTGCAAGTCATAGATTTCCCATTCTCACTGAACGTGGCTCCTTCAGGCACCTCGTATTCTCTCTCATCATAATAGTAATTGGAAGACAATGGATCTTCATATATGTAGTAAAAAGACTGGTCCAGCGACTTTATCCCCCAATCATGATTCCCAGAATTGTACTTTTCAAAAGTTAACGTGACTATGGAACTGTCATCTAATGGATTGATATCCAATGGATCGTTGACCACTGATATTATTCCTGAACCAACGGCACCATCACCATATAGAACATATTCATCGGCAACGAACTTATCGCCGTCGAAAGTAAAAAAGTAAACGAATCCAAACATCCCTGCCGTTAAAAGAATAATAGCTGCAATGAGAGCGATAGCTGTGTTCCTATACGATTTTGGAGGTTTTGAATCTTGCAGTAACGAAGATGATTGTGGTTTCTGATCGATGTAGGCTCCGCAAGTTGTACAGAACGTATCATCGTCTTCAATCTTAGAACCACATTGAGAACAATACACATACATGTTACTAGTTCGCCCATATTTAATTGTAAAGAGTCGGAATTTGATTGTTCCTTATTGAAAATACTTGTAGAACAGGGACATGCTTAAACGTGAAATGATGATTTCAAAGATGATGAGTCTAGAATCCGAAATGCTCGATAGGATAAAACCGAAGCTGGATGAAATAGAACGTATTGCAGCTTCGGCTAAAAAATTAAAAGAAATGGTTGAAGATTACATCGAAAAGAACAACCTAGCGGCGACCGAAGTCAGATTCGTAGGTTCGTTCGCAAAGGACACATATCTTTCCGATCCCGACCTAGATCTTTTCTTAATGTTTCCTCCCAATGTACCTCGGGATAGATTGGAGAGCGACGGCCTGCGTGCAGGAGAGGACATACTACATGGAATACGCATGTATTCGGAACACCCCTACATCAGAGGCAAGTTCGACGGCCTAGATATCGACCTAGTGCCTTGTTATCATTTGGAGAACACCAAAAAACTTCAATCATCGGTAGATCGTACTCCGTTCCACACGAAATACGTCTTATCCCAATTGAAACCGGAACAGCGGGATAGCGTACGTTTACTAAAAAAATTTATGAAAGGTATCGCGGCATACGGTGCAGAACCCAATACTCGTGGATTTTCTGGATATTTATGCGAATTACTGATCATAAAATATGGAAGTTTCTTAGATGTCATAAAAGCAGGAGCGTATTGGAAAGAGGGTGCCTCCATTGAGATCGAAGGGCGGGGGCCAGTATCTGTTGCACCACTAACGGTATACGACCCTGTAGATCCGCGAAGGAACGTTGCGTCCGCAGTCCATCTAGATACTATGTCACTGTTCATAGTGGCCGCAAGAGCATACCTTCAAGAACCATCAGAAAAATTCTTCTTTCCATTTGACCGTGAATCAATGAAGCCATCAGAGCTTAGAGCGAAAGCAGAACACCATGGCTCACGCCTACTGACCATCATCTTCAAAAGACCTAACGTAATCGAGGATAACCTTTATTCACAGTTATGGAAAACCCAGTATGCACTTACCAGAAAGATGGACGAATTCGATTTTACTGTTCTAAGAGCTGTACACGAAATGGATGACAACGAGATGAGAATAGTCTTCGAAGTAGAACGAGATGTGTTATCTAAGACTTTCAAGCACGTAGGCCCTCCAGTATGGGTACCTAACGCTGAACCTTTCCTTAAGAAATGGAAGGACAACGAATATGGTGAACCTTTCATAGAGGACGGCGACTGGAATGTTATCGCTGAAAGGTCATACACTACCGCAAAAGAGATGATCTCTGAAGAAGCAGCAATAGCTGGTATAGGAAGAGAACTTGATCCTGATACTATGATAATCAGAGATCATGAAGATACTTTAAGAGATACTCCGACAGATATTCTTACCGAATTACTTGATCCGAAACTAAGCTGGGAAAATTAACCCAAATAGAACGGTGCGTTTATCAGTAATATCGCTATACCAGTAGCCAATAGGAAAAACATTAGGTAATTTCCTATCATCGTTTTACCTTGTATCATCTCTACCTTGATACCGAATAAACTCATAATCTTCTTCATGCCTGCCATGATAAGAACGCATATTATGAGACCTATGACCCAAGTAAATTCACCCAGAGTGTAAACAAACGCCCAGGCCATACCTGCCATGATTCCTAATATGATTGCAAAAAAGAACAACTTAGTGTTAAAAAGTTCTTTGAGTATGAACTCACGCTCATCGAACTCTGCAGGAGTAAACTCATAGGTCTCCTTAGGCTCCTCCTTTATCCTTCGTTTCTTTTTAGCCATCCGCTGTTAATCCTAGAGCTTGCATATAAACATTTATGAAGACCTCGTCATTTTCGGCGTATTCGGTGACCTCCTGTCCTTTTGGTTAAATAGAAAAGAATCTTTGAGAGTGTTGGAGAAATACCAATGGTCGCCAAAACAATAGAAGACATACCAGGAGTAGGACCAGCCATTTCAGAGAAGCTCCG
>CAYYMA010000014.1:0-2868 GCA_964472805.1 uncultured Methanomassiliicoccales archaeon
ATATGACGAACGGATCTGTTGTCTGTTAACTGAAATAGGACGACCCATGTAGTTCCTAAGTATCATGAAACTGCGGGATGCAGTGTGTCTAAATCTTAGCTTAAATATTTCTGAATCTTTGATCGCTTTCCTAAGGATCTGTTCCAGATCTTTGGCCTTTAACATTCCAGACAACTTGGACATGTCTACCTTGCGCGAGGTACCGATCATGAAGTTGTCGTCGGATACTGTAACGGAAACGTTCGTACCCAACAGGTTAGTTAAACGGTATGCGTATCCACGTGCTAAAGCGTCGTTCACACGTCTACCGAATGGGAAGTGGAAAACTAACCTTTGATTTTCTGATGGATCAAGATATTCTTCTATCGATAAATTCTCCGAATCTGGAATAAACCCGGCAACAACTTTCTGCTCTCTAAAATATGAGATTATGCTCCTTGCGGATCCTTCATCGATATCAAGATCTTCGGACATATCCTTGAGAAGTTCTCCTGTTGGATTGTCTATATTCTCGGACATCTCCTTTCTGAAAACGGCTATGTCCATTGAAAGGTCGAATGATCTAGGTAACATCTCCCCTGACCAAGAAGGAACAGTTGGTTTACGTCCAGTAGCTTCTTTGACGTATGCTGTCATTCCTTTTGATCTTACGAACTCGTACGAACGTCCACCAAGAACAAAAACATCCCTTGCAGTTAACCGTTCAACGAATTTTTCAGAAAGTTCTCCAGCCATTGTGCCGTGACCTGTTATCACACGGTAATTAGCTTCTTCAGGAATCGTTCCCAAGTTCATGTAATAGATCATTCTAGATCCTTTTCTTCTACCGAACTGATTTTCTTCCTCGTCGTACCATATCTTTGAATAAACACCTTCGAACTCGTCGCGGCTTCCTAGATATCTGATTACGCTAATGAACTGTTTTTTTGTTAGATTTCTGTAACAGTAAGATCCTTTTACCAAACTGTAGGCTTTGTCAACGTCCCACCGGTCGTCTAAACTCATTCCTACTACTGTTTGTGAAAGAACATCTAAACTATTTTCAGGAATACCAACACGATCGATATCTCCACGGTGTGCAGCACGGCACATTACCGCACATTCCACAAGATCGTCCGGATCAAAAACTAATAAACGCCCTTTTGCCACTTGTCCAAAACTGTGACCGCTGCGACCTATCCTCTGAAGTCCTTTGGCAACAGATTTCGGAGAACCTATCTGACAAACTAGATCTATCGAACCTATATCGATACCTAGTTCCAAAGATGTTGAAGATACGACACATTTTATTTCGCCTTTCTTCAAACGTTCTTCGACATCAAGTCTTATCTCTCTTCCTAAAGAACTGTGATGGACCTCGATATTTTCCAAACCACGTTCTTTTAACTTGTACACAACACTTTCAGCACCTGAACGAGTGTTCGTGAAAACCAATGTTGTTTCATGCTCGTCGACCATCTCTTTCAGTTGGTCGTACATCATCGCGTTGACCATTTCCGACGATAATGCGGTCATATCTATAGCTGGACAAATAACTTTCAGATCTAACTGTTTTTTAGAATCAGATTCTACTATCGTTACGTCACGTATGGAACCATCCGGCTCGTTTCCAACTAGATATCCTGCGATAGCTTCCATCGGAGCCAAAGTAGCAGAAAGTCCTATGCGTGAGAAGTCTGTATCGCACCATTCTTTTAGACGTTCTAATGTTAAAGATAAAAATGCCCCTCTCTTAGAATCACATATATCGTGAATTTCATCAAGTATGACCCATTCGACCTGTTTGAACTTCTCCTTGAACTTAGGAGAGGACATTATTAACGCTAAGGATTCGGGCGTAGTGATGATTATGTGAGGCGGGCGTCTAGCCATTTTCTGCCTTTCGCTCTGGGATGTGTCGCCAGAACGTACGGCAACTCTGATGTTCGGGGAATCAAAACCATGCTCTATAGCGATCTCGGCCATCTGCGCCAAAGGTTCGTTAAGATTACGATTTACGTCGTTAGCCAACGCTTTCAATGGCGAAATGTATACGCAATATATTCTTTCTTCAAGAGTGCCTTCTCTGGCGTATTTAGTAAGTTCATTTATGATACTGGTGAATGCTGTAAGGGTCTTTCCAGACCCAGTTGGTGACGATACGAGAACGTTCTTCTTTTGGTGTATAAGTGGTATGGCTTTAGCCTGTGGTTCGGTCAATACATCGAACCTTTCAGTGAACCATGTGGATATCAGGGGCTCCATCACCCCAAGGACCTCTTCTTTCGTATACACCCTGTCAGAACGCTCGATCATTGCAACTCCCAATCCCTATACCTTAGCATTACAGGTATTTATTTCTCATCATTCAACAAAAGAAGGATTATAACCCCTGCTTACTATTGTGTTATCATGAAAGGCCGCATAGCTGCACTGCTCATTATAGCCGCAATCTTACTACCTGTAGCAGGATTGATCGTCAGCGATGATGCAGAAGCTGCTTACGGGACCATAAATTTTTCAGGAACTGTCCAATATAAAGACGAAGCGATGAAAAATACGGATATCCGCTTGGACTTGATTGGAAATACCGAACTTTTTATCGGCTTCGATAAAACAAATGAATTAGGTGAATTTACAATTGAATACACAGGACCTTATGATCCCGACCTGAAAACTTCAGTGATTATACGTTGCGAAAACAACGATGTTTTTCGTAAAACTGCAGCCATTGACATTAAAAACCCGGTTGGAGGCAACGTAGAATTAGAACTAACAGACTCAGACTTTCCAACAGTATACGCTCCGAAAGCTGAGATCACCGTATTAGGTACAGTAAAATACGGGGGCACGACGGTAGAAGGTGCGAGAGTAGCACTCTTTAAAGAC
>CAYYMA010000014.1:2968-15073 GCA_964472805.1 uncultured Methanomassiliicoccales archaeon
TTCATGGCCTTAATTCTTCTGCTTGCCGTTGTAATCTACGTACTATGGATAAGAAGACATCCTGGGAAAATCCGAATAGTCGACGATAGCCCGGACGAAAAATGATCAGCGTTTGATGTTCTCACGAACACGATCGTAAAGATTGCCGCCTTCTGTGTCTATAGCAACTGTCAACGGTCCAAAATTTTTCGTATCGAATTTCCATATGGCCTCGGCCATTCCTAAGTCGTTCCAATACGACACTGTACTTTCACCTAGACCTTCCGCTAAAGATACAGCAGTACCTCCTACGGCCGCAAGATAGACACAACCGCACTTCTTCATGGTATCAGCTACCTGTGATGACATGCCGCCTTTGCCTATGATCGCTTTTATTCCGAACCTTTCGATCATCTCAGATTCCATATCGTTCATTCTGGCACTTGTCGTTGGACCAGCTGCAACAGGTATCCATCTCTCTCCAGACTGAATCATTATGGGGCCGCAGTGGTAAAGCACTGAATTGTATATCTCTTCAGGAACCTCGTCACCAGCACGAGCCATCTTCAATGCCCTTATGTGCATCTCATCCCGTCCTGTTATTATTGGACCGTCGATGTGCACTGTATCGCCAATCTTCAAAGAACGTACGGTTTTTTCATCCAACGGGGATGTTAAGATCAATTGAAACCCTCCTGAGAATAAACAACCTTATCGGACGTTATCCTGGCCGTCGCCCTGCGAGTAGCCCAACATCCTATGTTGATAGCCACTGGAAGACTAGCAGTATGACAGGCGGCCTTCATCACTCTTACACCAAGAACCGTTGTTCTACCTCCTAGACCCATGGGACCTAATCCACTTTCGTTCAACTTTACGAATATATTTTCTTCGATCTTGTTCAGAACGGGGTCTGGGTTCTCTTCACCTATGGGCATTAGCAACGCTTCTTTAGCCATAGACACGCATCTATCGGATGTACCTCCGATCCCTACACCTATTATGCCAGGAGGACAAGGGCGACCTTCTGCGTCCAATACCGCATCGATGACCACTTTTTCAATATCTTCTATTTTTGCCGATGGATTGAGCATAACGAGTTTCGTTAAGTTATCCGAGCCCGCACCCTTAGGCATAACGGTTATTTCAGTAAAATCATCATTAGTTGGATTGAAATGTACAATGGGCATACCTTCACCGAGATTATCACCGTAGTTCTTACGGGATAGTGGATCGACGGTGTTAGGTCTAAGTGGAATCTCCTTCGTAGCTCTTATTATACCTTTTTTTATGTCTTCGATAATCGAAGAATCAAATTTACCTTTAACATAAAAAACAGGTATCCCTGTATCCTGGCACATTGGTCTTGAGAGAAATTCAGACTTACGTACGTTGTCCATTATCGCTCCAAGTTGAGAATACGCCGTGGAATCAGTCTCCCATCCCGCCGCCGCCTCTAACGCCCACCCTACATCACCAGGAAGTTTAGTATTGGATGCCCTTAGAAGATTGAATATAACGTCTTCTACCGGTTCTGGAAGTTTTATCATAGTACGGTATAGAAGAAGTAGTGAAAAATGTTTACTTAACAAAATACATTATGTCATCGACAATTACCGCTTTAACAGTCTCACCGATTACCGCGTCAGGCGGTACTCTGATATCCATCGTCTCATAGTTCACTGGATTCAAAACCTGGATCTCAGGAGCAGCCCCGCTAACCACCGTCACGTCCAAAAGTTCGGATTCCTTACAATGTACTTTCAATGCTGGCATATCGGATTTACGTAAAGTGGTCTCTTTGAAATCTTTAAGTGCGGTTAAACGTCCGCCAGTGGCAAAGACCCTTGATAGTCTGTAATATTTATCTTTCCACGATACAACGTCACCGACTTTGAACTCAGGAAGACGGACGAGATACGTGACACGATACATGTCCTCTCCGTCCGGTTTGCGTCCCACTAGTTTCGAAGACTCTTTGGTCTGACCACTATATCTATCGGAAATCATTTTTTCCAACATACGCCCGAGAGCCAGGGACGAAAGATAAAAGTCAACACCGCCGTGCATCCTCTCTGCTTTTGAAATAAAATACTGGCGGTTTATCTTGGACTGTTGCTCTACATAGTTCACCACCATGTTGAAAACCTCGTCCAAAGTCTCATCGTCAACAGAACGTTCCTCTGAACGTATCTGTAATATTGCTTCGTAATAGCTTCCTTGAACTCTAGAACATCTTTTGCAGACCGTGTTCTTAACCCTAACCGTTGTAGAAGCTTCGGCTTCCACTCGAGTGTCTCGAACCATAAGTTGTGCAATGATATTCACAAGGAACGTCTTCGGGTCCTGCCTTCTTACGTTTGTATCTAAAGATAGTATACGACTTCCATCGAGTAAACAAAGTTCCTCAGCTGCTGCGTCTTCGATAGCATCACGTCTATCCAAGGCCACCCACTTGTTCTTGAGGAAATACTCGTTACATACAGCACAAGCGTCTAGATCAACATAATACGGAAGAGTAGCGAACTTACGTCCGCTAAGATAACAGTCTATGCATAACCCGTCCACTGGGAATTCTACGTCTTTATTGCATTTGACACAGAATCTCAAAGTAATACCACCTGTGCGTGTTTGATACCAGCAACGGTAATTACGTTCTCAGGGGTAACAAATCCTTTCTCGATACCTACGGCAATGGACCTGTCGCCAAATAAGTTCATTATCGTTACTGAACCCATACGCTCACCTAGTGTTTCTTCCGTCATTGTATCTGCACCGTAGAAATTCTCAGATATAGTTACCTTAACTACGCCTTCACTGAACGTGAGTCCTAACAGTTCTTCATCGCATGCTGCAAGCAATCGTTCATCGCCGTGCTTGTGTATCCTGGCTCTTATCATTTTAGGCCCTCTTATAAACGCCACTAGAAGGAGAATATACGTCGCCGGCCTTGTGGATCTTTTCGACCACCTTTTGGACCTCGTCCGCACTTATTCCTTCTTCGATGGCGTGTTTGATTATTTCTTCCACCGATATTCCTGTATCTGCACCAAACATTATGATTATGTCCTTGATCACTTTGACACTGTCACGGTCTTTTTTCGTTATACCAGTGGTCATTCTATCTATGTCCCACTGACCTCCGTCTGGTGCTGCGATCTTAGCCAAATAGTATTCTACCATGTCCACAGCACGATTAGCATCAGCGTCGGTCACAATGTTGCTCAACCTCATTCTTGCCGAAGCTTCGGAAAGACGTACGTATGCTTCAAGCTGCCTTGCCGTTATTGGAACCGAAGAATTTTCGCCTTCACCCATCTTTCTAATGGTAAGATAACTATTGGTTATTAATCTAGAAGCTTCGTCCGTCATAACAGGCGTTATACGTTTAGAATACGCCACATATTTACGTAGAACTTCTCTATCGTAGAATGGACGGATATCGTCCGTATCTTCTATTATTTTTGCTGTATCTACGCCTACTATGACCGTACCGTCCTTAACGGCACGGACCTGACCACGACGATGAGCTTTGAGAATATGTTCTGTTATCTCCTGATCACGTTCCTTGTTAGGTTTGTCCGTCAAAACGAATATCATATCGAAACGTGACATCAACGCTGGAGGAAGATCGATTTGATTAGATATCGTATCCGTATCTTCGAACCTGCCATATTTAGGATTGGCCGCAGCCAACATAGAACATCTGCACTGTAGCGTTGCCGTTATTCCTGCTTTCGCCACCGATATCCTTTGAGATTCCATTGCTTCATGTAATGAAGAACGGTCCTGATTGGTCATCTTGTCCAATTCATCTATACATGCCAGACCTTTATCAGCAAGTACCAATGCACCAGCTTCAAGAGTCCAACGGCCGTCACCAAAATCGTCTTTAACCGCTGCCGCAGTTAGTCCAGCCGCACTTGCAGATTTACCTGAAGCGTAGATACCACGAGGAGCAAGACTGCTCATGTATCTTAGTAACTGGGACTTTGCTACACCGGGGTCCCCTATCAACAGAATATGCATATCCCCTCTTATCGAGGTCCCGTCATCCATATCCTTATGACAGCCTCCGAACAGCTGCAAAGCTAAAGCCTGCTTTACTTCTTCTAGTCCGTATATGGTAGGAGAAATCGAAGCAACAACATTATTGAACAGCATCGGATCGTTTGCCATCTCAATTATTTTCTTTTCGTCCTCGTCAGTTATTTCTATCTCATCGTACTCGTTCTGCTCGAACTCGATAGACATAATATCCATGTAAATATCAAATACTGTAGATTTATCACGATCAGGTTTTTCTACTGAACGTATGACACCGTTCATCGTTACACGATTACCTGCCGTGACTGCACCCGATATATCGTCCTCCAAGAATCCAGCTATCCTTTCCGGCTGGGCCCCTCCTCTGAGACCTTCGGGACTTTCCTGGATTTCAATCTTCTGTGTATCTATGTATTTTGAAACTTTATCGTTAAGCGTAAATCTTGTGGCTTGTTTATTGCAACTTCCATCTGGGTTATTGCACATCATCGGCTCATTAAGCAGCATTCCGCCCTGGGTGACCCATTGTTCCGCTCCACATCTGGCACATGAGAATAATGCATGCGTCATTCTTGGTTTAACAGATGTGACCTTCCTTACTAGTCCTTCAAGTGCAACGAGCATTCCTAAATTTTTAGCCCTCAACCGGCGTATATCGACGATGGCATCCCTAGGAAGACCGAATATTCGGAGATTCACTTGCTCTTTCTTATCCCATGTCGGAGGCATTAATGAACGGACGCATTCAAGTCCAATCTTGATACATCGATCAGGATTGTTCAGCACGAACATTGCAAAATCAGTATCGTAAGCATCGATGTCCGCATATCTGACGTTCAAACTCTTTATTTCGGGGTATCCTGCAGCTATTCCCGAAACTGCGATGCGATAATATTCTGACGCTAGGACCTCTTCCCAAGCAATCTGTATATCGCCATCCTGATAATTAGCCAAGTAACTCTCCCCCTTTTTTCATCTTAGAATAACACTCCTCATCCGCCCACCATATCCATCCACCTTTATCGGACGAGATTTCTCCTTTCAAAAGTCCTTTTTTCCTAAGCTTAGTGAACATTCTAGCTAGGTCGTCAGGACATTTTTCATCGAATATATCGGTTAGGCGGTCTGTGGCCTCGGATGTTGTGACCGTGTCGTCCCCGAGAGCCTCCCATACCCGCTGTATAGTTTCTGTATTCACTTTCTTCATTATGTATCGGCTTTGCTAAAAAGGTATTGTACGCCATATAAGAGAGCGTAAAATAATACGCTTTCTGGATTTAAGCTGATACTAGCTTTTTAAGCTGTTCTGGATCTGCCATATTCTCTTTTACCCAGTCACGTATACGTAAAGCCATTTCCCACATCTCTTCAGCCAGTTCTTTATCGTCCGTGGCCTTGAAATCTTTACGGTCCCCCATATCAGCAAGGATCTGTTTGCCTTTCCATACTGTCTTGGATGCGTACTCATCGAATACCGAACGGTGAGTGTATATCACGTAATCATAATCTTGTCCTTCAGGTAAGAACTCACTTTCGAATTTCTTTGACCTATGACGCCTTATGTCCTCTCCGTTCTCATGCATAGTGATGATAATATCGCAGTCCACAGTATCTGCTTCTGGACCCGCACTAAAGGGCTGGTATATCTTTGGAAATAATTTTTTAGTATAATATTCGGCAATCTGCGACTGTAGATCGTTGTTTATATCTACGAAAATTACTGATGTCCTGCTCCTGTCTAACACAGGTCTGCTTTCTTTTATTGTCTTTCTTCCGACCATGCAAAGCACATAACGGCTTTAGATGAATATATCTTTTGGGAAGTATGTTTAAACACCACTGTGCATAACGTACTGTCACAGTGATGAGCGTTTTTGAGCTGTTTTTGATGATAGACGGGCGAGCTGAGTGGCACTTTATCAATAAGTGTAAATAAGCTCCTAGGGATTCTGTGCACATGTGCGCAGTTCTTCAAGTTGCTCTAGATATTATGCAGGTCGGACGTTGCGTTCCGATAGCCAGGGAAGCCGTAGAAGGCGGGGCGGATTGGATCGAGGCGGGTACCCCTTTAATTAAAAGCGGGGGTGCAGACGCTATACGTCTGCTTAGAAACGAATTCCATGATAAGACCATCGTAGCCGATATGAAAACCATGGATGTGGGAGCTTTCGAAGTCGAAATCGCAGCAAAAGCTGGTGCCAATATCGTTACGGTCATGGGACTTGCGGACGACTCCACTATTTCTGAAGCAGTTTCTGCTGGACGAAAATATGGAGCGGAGATCATGGTAGATATGATCAATGTACCAGACAAAGTTATGAGATCGAAAGAGGTGGCAAAGTTAGGAGTAGCTTATATTTGCTTACATATGGGGATAGACGCACAGATGAAAGGTGAATGTCCACCGATAGATATTCTTAAAGACGTGGTTAATAACACTTCAATACCGATAGCAGTAGCCGGAGGAATTACTGCAGAGAACGCTGGAGCTTATGTTGAAGCAGGAGCTTCGATAATTATCGTTGGCGGAGGAATACTTAAGGCCACAGATATCAAAGCAGCTGCAGCTTTAGTCAAGCAAGCAATGGCTGGCGTAAAAGTAAATACCCAGCTTGCTAAAAAATATACTGACGAAAATCTTTTTGAAGCGTTTTCAAGAGTCTCTACGTGTAACATATCTGACGCACAACACAAAAAGGGGATCATTCTTGGATTAACGCCTTACATAAAGGACGGAAGTCGGATGGTGGGTCGTGCACTTACTGTACAAACGTCCAACGGAGATTGGGCAAAGCCCGTAGAGGCCATAGACCGTGCTAAACCAGGAGACGTGATAGTAGTTGATGTCGGTGGAGCGTGGATGGCCGTATGGGGAGAACTTGCGGCTACATCGGCAATGATAGCCGGCTGTGCCGGTGTGGTCATCGACGGAAGCATACGCGATATAGACGATATCAGAAAGATGGGATTTCCGTCATTTGCAAAGATGGCCGTACCTTGTGCGGGAGAACCTAAAGGATACGGCGGTATCGGCATCGAAATAACAGTAGGCGGACAGATAGTTCGAACTGGCGATTGGATCATCGGCGACGAGAGCGGTCTCGTCGTCGTCCCCAAAGAAGAGGCTGTCGAAGTTGCCAATCGTGCGTTAGACGTTCACGAACATGAAGATCGTACCCGTGAAGAGATCAGAAGAGGATCTTCGCTTTCAAAAGTGAACGAAGTCTCCAAATGGGAACCAGTAAAATAATTCATATACGCTTGTAAGGGTCAGAATGAGTTACAATATTGTGATCGAAGGTCGGCGGACTTAGATCTTTTCCATATTTTTCTGAAAGCTTCATCAAACGTTCCACGCGATCCGCAGTGTCAGGGTGAGTGCTGAACAATCTTTCTGAGAAAGACCTCCTAGTTCCTCTAGGGTTGGATATCCACACCGATGAGTACGCTGGATTGTTGTAATTGTTCTTTGGATGGTCACATCCTTTCTCGATACGTTTCAATGCGTTAGCAAGAGCAATCGGTTTGCCGGTAATTTTAGCAGCTGACTCATCCGCAAGGTACTCACGGTTTCGAGATATGCTCAACTGAAGTAGAAGGGCTGCAAACGGAAGTGTGATGTACCCGACAATAGCCACCACAATCATCATACCTGAATTTTTATTATTTCCACCGCTGAACATTGCGAAATATATGCCTAGGCGAGCAACGAACGCTATCACAGCAGATACTGCCGAAGCGATAGACATCACCAATATGTCACGATTCTTAACATGGGACAACTCGTGAGCAATAACACCTTCCAACTCATCGTCTGGGAGAAAATCAAGTAAACCTCTTGTTGCCACCACTGCAGCGTTCTTTGGGCCGCTTCCAGTGGCAAAAGCGTTAGGCATGAACGTTTCCGTTACTCCAACCTCGGGCATGGGGAGATTTGCTTTTTCTGCTACAGAACGCACAATACGATAGAACCGTGGCTCTTCTGCCTCAGTGACCAATTTAACACGGTTGGAACTGAGAGCTCTACTTTTCGATAAAAGAGCTGATACCGTTAATATAACGACGGCAAAAACCACCATTACCGCAAGTCCAGTGATCGGACTATTGAAATAATAACCAACCACCCAGCCTAATGCCGCAAATATTGATGTCAACACTGCGAACATAAGAGCTGTTCTAAAATGCCATGCAAATTTCATCGTTCGACCTCAATCACATTAAGCCTAGCTCATATTCCAATGTATCGCCTACAAGGAACTCCTTAACTCCTTCTAGAGATAATTTCTCCCTTAAACGTACCGCTCCTTCTGGTCCTGTACAGTGATTAAGATGCAAATCCTGGCACTCAGCATTACGTAATATTTCTGCCAAGGAATAAACATCTTCTTTGGACATTTTTTCTAAATGCATTCCACCGATAAGAGATTTAGGATATGACCCGAATTTATCCCTGACTGCTTCAAATATCGCGTCAGGACCGCAATGGCAACAACCACTTACGATTATCGGACGGTTACCACCTACGAGAACTAAGAACGTCTCAGATATTCCAGAAGATAACATTGGCGGAGATAGGAACAAATGTTTACTTAGTTGCATCCAACCACTTACATCCACCCTTTTTCCCATAGGTTCAGCAGAAGTCGAAAATTCTATTCCATCCTTTGAAAATCTACCTTTCTTACCCCAAGCGTCAGCAGGTGCGTATACGTTGATGAGACTGGTCCTTTCCGACAGCAATGCATTTACACCTCTAGAATGGGCTGCATGGCCGTGGGATATCACAACACGGTGGATCGAATCCGTTTCAATATTAAGAAAATCCATATTGTGCATCAAATAACGTCCACGGAGACCGGTTCCAAAAAGAGTGCGTTCTCCATCCACTTCGACGAGCATTGAAAAACCTTTAGCTCCGAGATAGGAAGTTCCAGGCTGAGAACCTTCATTGTAAACACAAAGCACGCTCATCTTCATAATAGTAGTAAACCGCGTACTGTTCAAAAAGCTTATTAGAGACGGAACATAGATCTGGGAATATCTTCACAGACACGGAAAACGTTCTCTTCAGTCATTTTTCCGTTAGCAAGCATAGCTTTTATTCTCTTCGGTACAGTGTTAACGGACATCCTGGCACCTGGTTTTTCTATATCATCATAATAATCGGTTTCTAACATAAAACGATCTGAACCCTTAGATAAAGCTTGATAAATATTATCTCGGGATGCTGGCATAGATGGCATGACACCAAAATTCTCTTCTTCGGTAACAAAGGGAGGTGACGAGTGTTTTATCACCATGCTGGGATCAAGACCAGCTTTACGAGCTATGTCTGATAACGAACGGTTCGTTTCCGTTGTTCCCGCTTCACTGTGTATAATAACAGGACATTTATTTTCTCTGGCTATTTCCATTCCAGTTTGCATTATTGCGTTAGAAGCGTCCCATATCTCATCGGACACGGGGAAATGTGGCCTTCCGATTTCTCCTAACCCTTGAGCCTTTCCTTCAGCTACGGCATTGCCTGCAATCTCCATCCCTTCAATCATTATTTCCATGGCTTTTTGCAATCCGTGTTTTTCCGCTAATCCGATAAGAAGTATCGGATATGGTCCAACTACAACATTTACTTCAAGATCTGTAGATCTAGCCAGTGAGGCCATTCTGTACGTTATTTCAAAAGATTCGACAAAATCTTTTGCATTATCAATATGCACTTCAGCATAGGGTAAAGTAACGAGTGTAAATCCAGTACCACCTGCGGCTTCGTACTCTATGATCGCGTCCACGTTCCGCCCAGAAGGGCTCATGTGTATGTGATTATCATATATCGGTACTTTTCCAGCCATGATACCTTAGCCACGGACAAATAATTATACGTTCCCTGCACTAGTGGAACATATGGACAGGGACTCCCGGTTCCTCCTGAAATGTGTCAGGAAGTACTATAAAGAAAATCCTCCGATATTACCGGAACGTTTCACACGTAGGGAGTTCGGTTTCATGTACTTCGGATACAACATGATGCAGAGGCACATGGGATTCGCTAACACTAACGAACTTTGGACGTTCTTAGCATCTCAAGTTCCTGCTCACAGTTACTATTCAACTGCATATTATAGACATCCTGCAGCGCCTACCATGGAAGAAAAAGAATGGCTCGGCGCTGAATTGATTTTCGATCTGGACGCTGACCACCTTCCAGGTGCCGAAAATATGTCCTATACGGTGATGATGAATCAGATAAAAACAGAAATGATCACATTGTGTGATTCATTCTTATTTGGAGATCTTGGGTTCAACAGTGATAACGTTAACATAACGTTCTCTGGTGGACGAGGATATCATGCTCATGTGATGATGTCAGATGTTCTTTCACTGGGTACGCACGAAAGAAGGGAAATCGTAGATTACATTACTGGCTCTGGTCTGGATATCGATTGGGTCTTCCCATACAAACGTGTGCCGACCTCAAGTTTCAACATGAACGGAGGAGTTCGTACAAATGTGGCAAGGGACCGCGAAATACCTACTGGCGAATCAGGTGGATGGAAGAAACGTATGAGACTCGGACTAATGGACGTGGTCAACGACTTCTGCGATACCGATACGAAATATCTACGTTCATATTATCCTTCAATAAAGAAGAGCCAGCACAAGACTGTTGAAAAGGTACAAGAGGAAGTTAAAAATTCAAGAAAGGTACTTTTTGAAAAAAATACTATGGCTACTATGAGTAAAACAGCACAGGAGATGCTTGTTAAGATCATGGACCAGGACATGCGAATGCGACTTAGCGGTGAGATCGATGCACCGGTCACAGCTGATGTAAAAAGACTGATACGTCTGCCTGGCTCTATTCACGGTAAAGGTGGTTTAAAAGTAGTACCGCTAACCCGAGAAGAATTAACTGGATTCGAACCTTTGGAAATGGCCGTTCCTAAAGAATATTCTGATGATCCAGTAGAAATAACACTTAGAGAACCTATTGATCTAAAAATCAAAGACCAACGTTTTGTTTTGAAAGGCGAAACAGAAGTACCCGAGTACGCAGCAGTATTCCTTATCGGAAAAAAATACGCCCATCTAGGCAAAGAATCAGAACAGCAAGAAATCTTATTCTAATGGGAAACAGCAACATTTATTGGTTCTAATTATTTTATAACCTTCTGATTCCGCCCATTTTTCAGTTTCTTTGGACATATTAGCTATTTTATTTATTCCTAGTTCGATACATCTTTTCTCTACGTTCCTCATTCTTCGGTCCCGCATACACCCTAAAGTTACGTTGAGATCCATTTTCATAACTGCTTCTATAGAATCGATTATCTCATCCTCGGAAATACGATAGTTTTCGAATATTGTTCCTTTAGTAGGAACAAGTGCCAGTATTACGACGTTTTTCAACCCTTTATCCTTTACAAGTTCAGCACTTTCAATGAGGTCCTTAAAAGATAGACCGACGGTAAGATGTGGTATCACCGTACCACCTGCACCGATAATGGCGTCCATCGTATCATTATAAATCTCTGGACCCTTAAGATTAAACACTTTTCTTATAACGTCTGGGTCTTGATGAACATCTACAGAAAAATAATCGACTCCTGATGACACTAAAAGATCGGCATCTTCCCTGCCAATAATACCAGGATGTACATTGATCGAAAGACCCAGTTCAACGATCTTACGTATTGTAGATGCATAACGGAATAACGGAACTTTTCCATTGATGTCGCTTCCGCCACTTATTAACAACCCGTTTCCGTTGGTTGACTTAACGATCTTTGCTTCTTCGTATAACTTTTCTGGATTATCCGCAAAAATCATACCACATAGATGGTGTCCAAGACAATGAGCACACATTAAATCACATTTTTTTCCTGTTACGGATACAGCAGGAAACCCTTTTCCGGGCAAACAATTGACAATCTCGCCCTTAAGAATACCCATGTGAGCCACCAAAGCTTTATTAGTTAAATATAGTTCACGAAGTGGTAATCATTATGAAAGCATTCCTTATCAAAGGCGATTACGTCGACAAAAGACAGGGAAGACAGATCTTCTCTATCGAAATGGCGG
>CAYYMA010000015.1:0-15013 GCA_964472805.1 uncultured Methanomassiliicoccales archaeon
ATCTCTCTTCGGGTGCACGTCATTTAGATTCAACGCATTTCGTTACCGAAACGCGACGAAATGTCCGTAAACCTAGGAAGTATATAATACCTCCCGGCACGACCATTTTCATCACGGTCCAAAAATCGGAACAGTTTCCTGTTCGCGACCTTAGGACACGAGACACACGACCCATTCGAATCGAGCAATCTCCTCTATATTCAGGCTATATTTAAGGTTTGGGAATTCTTTGTCATGGAATGAACGCCAGGACTACAATTGTAGGGAATTTCTGACGCAATACCGCAAGATGCGGATTGTAAAAACGCAGAACATCCCCCTTATGAGAACGCTTATTGAGAATCTTTGACATAACGGAAGTTTCGATGATGCCGTCAACTTTCCAAGCACCGTGATCGCATGATGTGTCCGTACTAACAATAATAGGTAATCGTAGACGGAACTTTTCTACATCACTGCATATTTCAGTCAATAGATCGATTTCAGACGATTCCATCATGAATTCTTCGCCGCTGCGGGTCTTATATGTAAAATTCCCACTCTGAAGATGATCAATTAACGTTCGACGCGATACGGGGATGTTTGAATTAATATCTCCTAATATAGATCGGATGTACCCCGTATCGTCCATAATTAACCATATCCATTGTATTATAATAAAAGAGAGAGCGATACACACTCATGGCCGAGGAAGAAAAAGTCAATAAAGCTCTGTTAGCACATCCATGCTACAACGAAGAGGCCCACCATCATTTTGCACGAATGCACCTTCCTGTTGCACCTAAATGTAACATTCAATGCAATTACTGTAATAGAAGATACGATTGCTGCAACGAATCCAGACCGGGAGTTACTAGTAAAGTTCTAACTCCACAACAGGCTGTAGACAAAGTAGGCCTTGTTTTAGATAAAATTCCTAACTTGAAAGTCCTTGGAATAGCAGGCCCCGGAGATCCACTGGCCAACGAAGAGACTTTCGAAACTCTAAGACTCATAAAAGAAAAATATCCTGATTTAACTGCATGTATGTCCACAAATGGACTCATGTTAGCTCAACGTGCCCAAGAACTCTACGATCTTAACGTAAGATTTATGACTGTCACCGTTAACGCCATCACAACAGATGTTGGAGAACAGATATACAGCATAGTTCTCTGGGAAGGTAAGAAACTTACCGGTAAAGATGCCGCAGAGAGATTAATAAAGAATCAGAGAGAGGGCATTCGCATCTGTGCAGAACTCGGTATGGCCATTAAGGTCAATATTGTTATGATACCAGGCATCAACGACGCCCATATTCCTGATATAGTTAAGGAAGTTAAAAAACTTGGAGTGTATATTGTAAACATTCTTCCAATTATACCTGTGGCGGGAACGAAATTCGAGAATCGTCGTGCACCGACTCCCAGTGAAAGAAAGGAGATGATGGATCTGTGTGCTAATGATGCACGTATGATGAGGCATTGTAAACAGTGTCGTGCGGATGCAATCGGAATGTTGGACAATGACAGATCAGCAGAATTCTCTGATGAAGGCAGTTGTGCAGCAGGATGCGATCAGACCAAAAAAGGACCATCAAAAGTCATATTCAATGAAATGCCGGATAAAGAAGAAGTTCTTGTTGCGGTTGCTACCACCGACGGCAGAAGAACGGACAGCGGCTTCGGCAACGCCAAAATGTTCCGAATCTATGCATCCGACGGCAAAACAGTCAGATTCATCAGGGACATTAAAACTCTGGATAATGAACCAGTCGTTGGACAGGCCCACAGGGATCACGTCCTTACGATAGCAAATCTTCTGAAGGATTGCAAGGCTGTTGCAGTATCTGAAATAGGGCATATGCCAGAAAACATACTACTTTCGAAAGGTATTGCAATAGTAATCACAAAATCTGATTCAGATACAGCTGCGATTGAGGCAGCCACAGCTGTTCTACAGTGAATCCGTGTGATAAAATCAACGATTAATACAAAGTGATTAATATCCGTGCTACATGTTAGCACGTAACACGGTAATAAACATGTTTGGCAAAAATGTTAGAATTGAACGTATAATGGATAGGAAAACAGGCAACTGCGTAATTGTTCCTATGGACCACGGAGTATCCATCGGACCGACCGAAGGATTATTGGACATGAAACATACAGTCAATGCGGTAGCCAATGGCGGTGCGACGGCAGTATTGATGCATAAAGGACTTGTTCGTCACGGATACCGTGCAAGCGGCCATGATATCGGTCTTATGCTACACCTTTCAGCATCTACTGACATGGGCAATACGGATAATAGTAAAGTGTTGGTAGCAAAAGTATCTGAAGCCCTTAAATTAGGAGCCGACGCCGTATCAATGCACATAAACTTCGGTGCCGAGACAGAACCGGAAATGCTCAATGATCTAGGGAGACTATCAAATGAGTGCGAAGAATGGGGAATGCCTTTGTTGGTAATGGCATACGCCCGCGGACCAAAAATTAAAAACTCGTACGATCCAGAATTAGTGGCACATAGTGCCCGAGCTGCGGCCGAATTAGGTGCCGACCTCGTCAAATGTAACTACACAGGAGACATCGACACGTTCAGAGATGTTGTAAAAGGAGCGTTAGTCCCGATTATCATAGCTGGAGGACCTAAAATGTCTTCAGACATAGATATGCTCACAATGGTAAGAGATTCCATAGATGCAGGCGGACGCGGAGTATCCATAGGTCGCAACATCTTCCAACACCGGGACGTGGAAGGCATTACTCGCGCGATAACAGATATCGTACTTAGAGATGCCAGTGTGGAAGAGGCTTTGAAGAACATAATGAAAACAAAAGAAGTGAAAAAATGAACGAATTGGAAGATCTTAGATCCGGTATGCGCAGAGTAGATGATGGCATCATGGAACTTATCGGAGAAAGACTAAAATTATCTAAAAAAATGGGCGTCATTAAATCACGTAACAATGAAAATGTCCATGATATCGATGCTGAAAGAGCCACACTTGAAAGGTTTAGATCCATGGGAGACATGGTCGGAATGAATAATGAGGCGGCCGAAGACGTCTGTAAGATATTGATCAAACAATCTATCGCCGTACAAGCTTCCGTGCCTAAAGGAACGTTTGTAAAAAAGGAAATAGCTATTATCGGAGGGCATGGACAGATGGGGAGAATGATGCAACGTCTGATCAGCAGGTCCGAACACAATATTATCGTAATAGACCCTACCGTAAAAAACGGCAAAATCATAGAAGATGCGTCTGATGTAGATGTTGTAATCGTATCCGTCCCTATATCATCGGTATCTGAAACCCTTGAGGCCCTTAATCGGATTTGTAGAGACGATACGTTAATATTTGATATTTCATCATTGAAATCACCTTTCGTCCATATCCTCAAGGATATGGCTTCAACAAGAAACGTCTGCTCGATACATCCTATGTTCGGACCTTCGATCCGATCGATGCATGGAAGGAATTTGATAATCTGTGATTGCGGATCTTCAGAAGCAGTAAAAATGGCAAAGGAACTTTTAAGCGAACAAGGTGCAGACATCAAAGTCATACCTGTAGACGAACACGACAGATACATGTCCTACGTACTTGGCCTAAGTCACATAGTCAACATAGCATTCTTTACCGTGCTTGAAAGAAGCGGTATCCCATTCAAAGAGCTCTGTTCAGTATCATCCACTACGTTTGATAAGATGATTGACACAAACATGTCCGTTGCCTTAGAGGATCCTCGGCTCTACTACGAGATCCAGCATCTGAACGTCAGCCGTAACAGAATGCTTTCTGAACTAAGCGATGCCATAGATGCTGTCAGTGAGGCTGCACTATCCGATGAGCCAACGGATTTCACTAAACTGATGCTCAAAGGACGGGAATACTTAGAAGAATGATACACGACGTTGTAATCTGGCTCATGAGCATGGATGTAAGACAGTATTTTTAAATGCCGGCGACATCAAGCGTAACTATATCATGAAAGCTCAAGAGCTCAGAGAAGCATACGTCGAATTCTTCAAAGATCGAGGACATACATACATCAGGTCCGCATCGTTGGTCCCTGAGAACGATCCTACAGTACTTTTCACAACCGCGGGAATGCACCCTCTTGTACCGTATCTGCTCGGACAGAAGCATCCTGGAGGTAAACGTCTGGTGAGCTACCAGAAATGCATCAGGACCGGTGACATCGACGAAGTCGGAGATTCCAGTCACCTCACATTCTTTGAAATGTTAGGTAACTGGTCCCTAGGTGATTATTTCAAGAAAGAATCGATCACTTTCAGTTATGAGTTCTTAACAAAGGTTTTAAAATTAAAAATAGAACAGATATCCGTAACAGCGTTCGAAGGCGAAGGAGCTATTCCTCGCGATGAAGAGACTGCGGATATATGGCACAGCATAGGCATACCAAGAGACCAGATATATTTCTACGGACGTTCTGAAAACTGGTGGGGTCCTGCGGGTCAGACTGGGCCATGCGGTCCGGACACCGAAATATTCTTTGACGACGGACGGACGAAATGTTGCCAGGATTGTGGGCCTGCATGCCACTGTGGAAAATTCACCGAAATATGGAATAACGTTTTTATGGAATACTTTAAGGACGCAGAAGGGAATTTTTCGCCTTTAGAACATAAGAACGTCGATACAGGAATGGGACTTGAACGTGTTCTCAGGATAATAAACAAAAAAGAGACCGTGTTTGACACTGAACTGTTCGCGAATATTATTGAAGAGATTGAAAATATCACTGGTAAAAAATACACAGAAGAGAAAAGACCTTTCAGGATAATCGCTGATCACGTACGTGCTGCTACGTTCATCATGGGCGACGGCATATTCCCAGCAAAGATCGGTCAAGGATACATCTTAAGAAGACTCATTAGACGAGCCAGTAGATATCTTTCAGCTCTCGGCGTTGACGACGTTGTGATGCACAGAATATGTAAAGTGGTTATCGATGATTACATGGATTCATATCCCGAATTAGAAAGAAAAAGGGAATTGATACTTTCCAGTATGAAAGCCGAAGAAGAAAAATTCCATTCTACCCTTAGAAAAGGACTCCGCAGGTTTGACGAAATGATCGACGGATGCACTGCAGGAACGACTCTGGATGGTGTCCAGATCTTCAGATTGTACGACACATTCGGATTTCCTATAGAACTGACAAAGGAATTAGCCGAAGAGAAAGGCTTCGTTGTAGACATTAACGATTTTGATCTCCGTTTCAAAGAACATCAAGAAGTTTCTCGAGCAGGATCAGATCAAAAATTCAAAGGTGGTCTAGCCGATAGTAGTGAAGAGACTACAAAGCTTCACACGGCGACGCATCTATTGAACTCTGCACTTAGAAAGTTCGTAGACTCTAGTATAATGCAAAGAGGCAGCAACATTACCGCCGATAGATTAAGATTTGATTTTAATCTCGAACGCAAAGTAACGCCAGAAGAACTTAAACAGATTGAAGATTACATTAACAATCTGATTGACCAGGACATTCCCATTATCTGTGAGGAAATGTCCTATGAGGAAGCCAAGGAACAGAACGCCGTAGGAGTTTTCCAAGACAAGTACGGAGAAAAAGTAACCATCTACACCATCGGAGATGTCTCATGTGAAATCTGCGGTGGCCCTCATGTCAACAGTACCGGCGACCTCCAAGGATTTAAGATCAAGAAGGAAGAGAGCTCGGCCGCCGGTGTTAGACGTATCAAGGCTGTTGTTGGGAAGTTTTGAGATTCTCCTTCGAGACGTATACAGCCAATATCGCTATAACTGAGAATAGGAACATCAGGCCCCATACTGCAGAGTAGTCACCTAATGAAGGTGATTTACCCAACATGAATCCTGCGATCTCAAGGGAGATCGCACTTCCAAGGAACAGGAATACGTTCAAAGCCGCCACTGCAGTCCCGGAGATGGATGTTGGATGCCATTCTTTGACCTGAGTAAACGATAATGACATGAACCCGCCGAAGAATCCGAACAGGGTGCATATAACGCCCCAGAATAGAGCGTTGTCCATCGAGCCCGCAAATACCCATAATACCAACCATACCAAAGCAAATCCTACATTTCCAAAGATCATAGCGGTACGTTTTGACTTGATGACTCCGCGACCCGATAGTATCCCCACTAGAACAGTGCTCAATACCTTTCCTACACCTATCATGGCGACTATCCATATTGTCAAGGTTACGAAAGAGTATGTGTCATTGAAATACGACTTAGATATCGTTCCCTGGAACACCATTATGGTTCCATATATCAGGAAGTATGCTAAGGCCATAGGCCAGAACTTCCTGCCTCCTGAAAACACAGTCTTCAGTCCAAGGACCATACCCGTATTCTCTTTGACGGATGCACCCAGAGGAAGATCTCTAATAAGAACGAAGCACAGAACAGCGATGATTAAAGTGATCGCTGCCAGTAATTCAAAGGTACCTCTCCATCCTAAAGAATCTACAGCTATCTGAAGCGGTACAGTTGCAGATATCGCACCGATGTTACCAACCGCTATCACTATACCAGTCAACTGAGGAAAATAATTTGGAGGGAACCATGTGGCGATGGCTTTCATCATTGGTATGTAAACCGCAGCCATACCCGCGGCAATCATCATTTTTCCGATAGCTGCTGCCATGAATGTGTCGCTAACTGCCGTAAGGGCCGACCCTGCGGTAGCTATTAAAAGAAAAACAAAGGACACTTTTCTAGGTCCAAAACGGTCCGCCAACATACCACATGGAATCTGCATTGCGGCATAGGTCCAAAAATAAATTGAACTTAGATAGACGTAATTGCCACCTACGACTTCGGTGATATAGGGGCCAACTACATTGAGAGACATTCTATGAAAATAAACAAAAAAATAAGCAGCTAAGAAAACTGCGAATATTATCCACGCGTACTTGAATTTTTGGCCTTTCATCTTTCGGGCTCACCATTCCGACGACAAAATCCAAAGTAAGTCAGCCAGTTAAATGCCGACCTAATCAAACCTTGCAGTTCGTTTACATGCAATGTTTAGTCCCTATTTAACATAAACAGATGACTCTAAGTAGCAATCGTCGTAACCAGTGTCTTAATTCTATCGGTATAGTTATCTCTTTATTGTGACATATCCCAAATAGATTATCGGATGTGATACGTTGGATGACAAGAATAAAAAGAAGTTAACGAACGAAGTCGGAGCACCGGTGTCCGATAACGAACATTCTCTTACAGCAGGACCCAGAGGTCCGATGATGTTGCAAGACCTTTGGCATATGGAAAAAATGGCACACTTCAACCGTGAGGTAATACCCGAACGCAGGATGCACGCAAAGGGAAGTGGTGCGTTCGGTACATTCACTGTTGATCACGATGTTTCAAAATATACGAAAGCTAAGGTTTTCAAAAATGGTGCTAAGACCGACGTGTTCATGAGGTTCTCGACTGTCGCAGGAGAACGTGGAGCAGCAGACGCTGAACGAGACATACGTGGATTTGCCATGAAATTCTATACAGAAGAAGGGAATTGGGACCTTGTCGGCAATAACACCCCAGTATTCTTCCTCCGTGATTCTAAGGATTTCCCCGATCTTAATCACGCTATCAAAAGAGATCCTAGAACCAACATGCGCTCCGCCCAGAGCAATTGGGACTTTTGGACGTCACTACCAGAAGCATTCCACCAGATTACCATTGTAATGTCCGATCGTGGAATTCCCGCGTCATACAGGAACATGCATGGATTCGGTAGCCACACTTTCAGTCTTTTCAACGATGAGAACGAAAGATACTGGGTTAAGTTCCATCTAAAAACACAACAGGGGATCAAGAATCTTACGAACGAAGAGGCTAGCGAAATCGTTTCTAAAGATCGAGAAAGCCATCAGAGAGACCTTTACGAGGCTATCGAAAACGGAAACTTTCCTAAATGGAAAATGTACTTCCAGATAATGACCGAGGAACAGGCACGTACCAGAAAAGAGAACCCTTTCGATGTGACGACCGTTTGGCCTCATAAGGAATATCCGCTTATCGAAGTTGGTACGATAGAACTTAACCGCAATCCCGATAACTACTTCGCGGATGTGGAACAAGCTGCATTCAACCCAGCACATATTGTTCCCGGAATCGGACTTTCACCAGACAAGTTACTCCAGGGAAGACTTTTCGGCTATGGCGATGCACAACGTTACCGTCTAGGAATAAACCATGATCAGATACCTGTGAACCGTGCTAAGATTCCAGTTCACGCATATCACCGGGATGGACAGATGAGAGTGGACGGGAACTACGGCTCTATCAAGGGATATCAGCCGAACTCCTTTGGCGAGTGGGAAGATCAACGTGAGTATCGTGAACCTTCCATTGAGGTTGATGGAGACATAAATTTCTATGATCCTAAGGATTTCCCTGAAGACTGTTTCAAACAGGGTGGAGATCTATGGAGACTCATACCTGAGGACGAAAAAGCCGTTTTAATAAAGAATACGGCAGCGGATATGGACTGCGTGACGGATAACATAAGATATCGCCACGCGGCCCACTGCTATCTAGCGGATCCAGATTATGGAACCCGTGTGTCCAAAGCTTTGATGCTTGACTTTAACAAGGTCAAGGAACTTTCGAAATTAGATCACGCTGGTCTTAAAGAGGCTACAAAGTCGAAGTAAAACTTTAATTAGCCGACGTGCCGAAATGGCATGTCGGCACCATTAATTTTATAAAATATCTAAAAATTATTACTTTTAAAAGTCCGTATAAAGGAATGGTGGACTGGGCGAGATTCGAACTCGCGACTTCTTGCTTGCAAAGCAAGCGATCTACCAGCTGATCTACCAGCCCACTGAAAGGTCAATCTGGCTGAATATTATATATCTTTCGTCTTACATAGTCACATCTGAACATAAGTTCGACACATATACGGCTTACAGGGTGAAAATATTGAGTAAAAGCATATCTTGGGGTGCAATATCTGTAATAAACGCCATGCCCGGAGGGATCGGCGCCGTGATAGGAACCGAACTAACGACCAGTTCCGAATTTATTCTAGGTGGAGATTCCCGTATCGTCGATATAATTAGTGATCGTTCCGAACCCACTCTGCTGGCGGAGCTTTGTGTTTCCGCATCATATGCATTGGCCGGAGTAGATGAACCAGAAGGTTGGCACCTAACTACATCGTCTGAAATGCCACCTTCTAAAGGATTGAAAAGTTCTAGCTCCGCCTGTAATGCTATAATCTCAGCTGTTTTCAAAGAGATCGGATTTATTACAGATCCGTTGACGACGATAAAACTTGGAGTCGAATGTGCCAGACAAGCCAAGGTCACAAGGACCGGTTCATTTGACGACGCGTGTGGATGCTATTATGGAGGATATATCATGACTGATAACACCAAAGATAGCATCATTTTCATTAGAGACGTTCCGAAGTATGATGTTGTGATACATATCCCCGAACAAAAAATACGTAAAGAAAGTTTAGATATCGAACCTTTAAAGAGAGCTGCTGTAGAGCAACGTAAGGCCATCGAGTTATCAAAAACTGATTTTCTTAGTGCAATGACATTGAACGGTCGCATTATCGCCAAAGCTTCAGGAATAGACAATAGCGTTGCTGAAATGGCCATGAAAGCTGGAGCCCTCGCCGCAGGAATATCTGGTTCAGGCCCTTCCACCGCCATCTTATTGGAATACAACGGAACAGAGAAATTCTTAAAACAAACGGGACTTGAGAATGTTATCGTGACAAAAACCCGTAAACTTACGAAATAATCAGATAATGATACGGAGTTAACACATTATGTTTCAGCTGGGAAAAAAAGTAAAATTCACGTTATTCGGCAGCAGTCACGGCCCTTATGTTGGGTGTATCTTAGAAGGAATACCAGCAGGTATGTCGATAGACTTTGCACTGATATCCAAATACATGGATCTAAGAAAACCACAATCTGGAATCGGAACAAAACGCAAAGAGCCAGATGTTCCAGAATTTGCCTCTGGAATTAGGGGCGGGAAGGCAGATGGTACTCCGATAATCATTAGAATAGCTAACACGAACGTCAATGATTCCGATTATTCGGAATATAAGTACAAACCTAGACCTGGCCACGCAGATCTTCCTGCAGCTGTAAAGGGTCTGAATTATCTTGGCGGTGGTGCATTTTCGGGACGAATGACCGCCGCAATAGTTGCCGGAGGAAGTATAGCTAGACAATTTGTTCTACAACATGGAATAACGATTTCCGCACATACAAAATCTATTAGTGATGTTATAGACACAGAAGAACGAACATATGATCAATCTCTAGCTTCAGAGTCTTACGCTACTAGAGCATGTAACGCTGATCTTGACAAACAAATGCGGGATGAGATTGAAAAAGCCGCAGAATTGGGCGACAGTGTTGGAGGAATCAACGAATGTATCGTCTCTGGACTTCCCATAGGATTCGGAGGAATGTGGTTCGAAGCTCTTGATTCGGAGATTGCCAGAGCAATGTTCAGCATTCCTGCGTGTAAAGGCGTAGAATTCGGTAAAGGTTTTGCACTGGCTAATATGAATGGATCCGAAAGTAACGACCAATATTATTACAGCGAGGGCATCAAAACCAAAACGAACAACATGGGCGGCATCGTAGGCGGAATGAGCGATGGTGCACCGATGGTTTTCAGATGTGTTTTCAAACCAACTCCTTCTATAGCTATGTTACAGAGTACAGTAGATTTGAGAACAGAAGAATCTACAAGCATCAGGATCGAAGGAAGACATGACCCGTGCATAGTCCCTAGAGTGGCAGTAGTTGTAGAATCCATGACCGCATTAGTATTGGCAGATCAGATAAGGAGAGATTATTGATGGATAACTTAGAACTAAGAAAAAAGATTGCATTTATCGATGAGAAAATCATAGCACTTGTTTTTGAAAGACTTCAGACCGCCGTTGAGATCGGTCGTAACAAAAAAATCGCTGGAACACCCGTTCATGACCCAGAAGTTGAAAAAACGGTGATAGCTAGATATCGTCGTTTCGCCGAAGACGAGAACATAGATCCTAACGTGGCCGAAGAGCTTGCTAAGCTTATCATATCCTGGTCCTGTAGCGTACAGGAATGATTAGAGATATTTACTGTAGCTATAACGCCCATCCTTCACGCGAGCAACGACCTCTTCCGATATAGCTTCAAGGTCCTCTACGTCAAAGTATCCTGAATGAATATCTTGAGAACCTACGGATGAAAGTAAACTTATGTTACACTTGGCCAGACCAAATGGTCGAGAGAACGGCCCCCCTTCAACGTTGGATATCTGAACTTTATCATAACTCATAGTGGTGATCTTACGGTCCACTGCACCAACGATAAAGGTAAACAGTTCTTTATTTCTTCCATATTTCACTATCCTGAGAGATAATATGCCATTCATAAAAAAACCAATGATGGCCAGTACTGAAATGACGATGGTTACTAATGCTATCTGCTCAAAGATCATACTATTGTCAACAACTATTTTTGTCATTAAATCGTATAAGGCCACGGCGATTGTTGCAAACATTAACGACCATAATGTGGCACGTATGAATATGGGCTTCGCCGCATTCTTAGGTTGATGTTTCATTTCCACATCATGAATGAACTCGGGGACTATTGCCATCATGACTCTGTCAATGGTTTCTTTATTTTTCATAGGACAGAGAAGCGGAACGAGGTTATTACTATCGTTGTTCCCGCCTATAGCTAGTCCCACGACCTCGGCATCCAGCATATATTTACCAATCAATCTAGGAATTAGTGGACTTCTTAGACGTACTGCGTTTATCTTAGTAACCTTGAATGATTTGTAATACGTTCGTATAAATCCGTGACTAAGATAGATTGTATCACCTACACGATAGATCTTATAATTAAAATAATGAAATATCATTCCGACCACTGGAATTACGTATGTGATCAGTGCAAAGAATATTGCGATCATCCCGGCTCCAAAATCCCCTGAATTTACGAATATCTCATAAAATCCGATAAAAAACATAGTTATGCCGAACAAAGCAGATGTAGTGGGCTGTGACAAAAAACTGTGAAGAACTACGTCCTTAGTCGATATGGTTACAATCGACGGCATGTTGTCCTCGTCCTCGGGAAGAATGTTATTGTTGTACATCTTTTGGGATAAGTTGGCTCGGATACGGTCTGTCATCTTTACTCCAAAAGTAAGAGTAAGCTCCGGAGAATATGAATTAACGTTGCTATTGATGTTTATCAAAAGTTTCGAAGTGTTCGTTAAACGGTTGATTACACCACGGTTAACGTTAGTAGATGCGATCTTTGTGTAAGCAATCCTTATCTCCTTTTTAAAAACTGTATCACGAAAGACCGTCATCTCTGTTTCTTTGAATACTATCATCGTTTTTTTCCAACGCCAATAGGATATCCATAAAGCAGACAGCACTATAGTAGCAAACAGTAAAACTAATCCAATCATCGCATACGCCACGATTTTGGAATCCTCGATGCCTACGACAGATAAAGAAAAAACAAAGGTTGTGAAAAATGCAATTATTATTGCATTAAGAACTTCTTCCACCACTTTTATCTTGTGTTGACGAAACTTTTCATTTATAGGTATCCCCTCGAAATGCAGAGATTCTTCGAATGACTGATCTTCATTCCCGTCAGGCTGAGTCATTCTCTTTTCCTCAGAATCTCTGTTATGTACTCATTAAGACTGTCCGCAGTCTTTTCGGCTACCAGTAGGTCTAAGAATTGAATTTTAGCTATTCCACCAGCAGTGGTTATCGTAACATCAGCAAGTTTGAACAGATTGTTAATCGGCCCACGAGCAACCTCGAGCTGATGAATCCTCTCTACCGGTATGACTGTGTGAGATATTATGAAGATCCCTCTACGGATATCTATACGGTCCTCATTGATACGGTACCTATAGCGGGCATAGTAGACGAAGGGTCCAAAAATTAAGTATGTAGCTATAAGAACATACACAGCGACCATAAGAATTACCTGTGTGCCAGTTACCTCATAATACGACAATGTGTACCTATACGTCATAAAAACAATGAACGTCATTATAGAAAGTGCGATGATGCTTCCAATGTACATTGATGCCATTGCTCTCTTAGGCAGTACGTGATAACCATCAGCTGTAACGCCATGCTCATCGACTTTGAATTCGCTCATTATAATCACTTTATTCTAAATATGCTCCGTTAGCGCCGTTGGTCACAAGTTTTCGGTATTTCTTCTGAACTCCAGTTACTGGGCGCTCGACCCTCTGGACCTTAGATAACCGTTCTTTTATCTCCGCGTCAGAAAGTCTGACGTTCATTGTTCTTAACGGAATATCAATGTCTATTATATCTCCATCCTGAACTGCAGCAATCGGACCGCCTTCGTATGCTTCAGGTGAAACATGACCGATTGCTCCGCCCCTTGATGCTCCAGAAAATCTACCATCCGTTATAAGTGCAACGGAATCCCCAAGTCCACGTCCAATTATAAGACTGGTCGGAGAAAGCATCTCAGGCATTCCTGGTGCTCCTTTCGGACCTTCGTATCTTATTACAACGACGTCTCCTTTAACGATAGAACCAGACAGTATTGCTTTAGTAGCCGCATCTTCTCCGTCGAAGACTCTTGCACGTCCAGAAAAATTCATCATCTCTTTGCTGACAGCGACCTGTTTGATCACTGACCCCTCTGGAGCAATGTTTCCCTTTAGAACCGCAATTCCACCTTGTTGATGGAACGGATTATCAAGAGGTCTGATAATCTCTGAATTTACAACTTTTGCAGAGGCGGCGATAACCTTGATATTATTTCCATTAACAGTTGGTGTATCCTCAAGAATATTCAGTAATCTGTTGAGGACTCCAGGTATACCGCCTGCAGAATCCAGATCTGCGATACTGTATGGGCCGGCTGGCCTAAGACTGGTGATATGAGGAACGTTCCGTGATATTTCATCAAAATCATCCAAAGTAACAGGAACACCAAAATCCTTAGATATGGCTGGTATGTGTAACGCTGAGTTAGTAGAACCGCCAATGGCCATATCCACCCTTATTGCGTTTCTGAACGATGCGACGGAAACTATGTCGCGAGGTTTAATATTATTTTTAGCTAACTCTACGGCCTTTCGTCCTGTTTCACGAGCTATTTTCAATTTCTTTTTATCTGTAGCGATACTTGTGGCACATCCAGTTAAACTAAGCCCTAATGCTTCAGTTAGGCATGCCATTGTGTTTGCAGTAAACAATCCAGAACAACTACCACGGCCTGGACATGCTTTACACTCGATGTTCTTAACATAGTCTTCATCGACCTTACCTGCAGAATATTCACCAAGTGCTTCGAATACAGACTGAAGATCGAGATCTTTATCTCCGTCTTTACCGACTTCCATGGCACCACCGGTCAACATAATCGCAGGAACATTCATTCTACCTGCCGCCATCAGCATACCTGGAGTTACTTTGTCACAGTTCGTGACACCGACCCACCCATCAAAAGCGTGACCTTCGACCATGATTTCACAACAGTCAGAGATAACTTCACGTGAAATTAACGAGAATCTCATTCCATTATGGCCCATGGCTATCCCATCGCATAGTGCCGGAACGCCGAATGTAAACGGAAGTCCACCGGCTTCAATTATACCTTTTTTGACTTCTTCGACCAATTCGTTCAAGTGGATATGACCAGGCACCACTTCGTTCCATGAATTGGCTATACCGATGAACGGTTTTTCAAAATCTTTATCGGTTAATCCATCTGCCCTAAGCAGACTTCTTGCCGGTGCTTTGTCTATACCTTTTTTAACGGCGTCGCTTCTCATTGGAATTACCATAGGAGACCATCGAAGATAAAGGTATATAATTAACTGAAATGAAAAAAAGAAGAATGTTAGGGGCATGGTTTCCCATGCCCCATAAATGAAATTGTTTCAGGTGCTGTGAAGACGCATCTCGATGTTCACACCGTCTGGGACATCGATCCTCATGAG
>CAYYMA010000016.1:0-7027 GCA_964472805.1 uncultured Methanomassiliicoccales archaeon
TGTAAATACTACATGGCCAGATTCAACAAATAAACCCGTTGAAATTATATGGACAATAGGAAAAGCCCCTCTTGTCGTAACAATTGATGAAATCGAAATTAGATTTGGTGATTCCATACCTGAATACACGTGTATTTGCAACGGTTTTACATCCGAAGATGATGACACATTAACTATTGATAATATCGTTTATGAATGTGAATATTCTAAATATGACCCCGTCAAGGATTACGTCATTTCAGCATCTGGTCTGAATTACTTAAATTATGAAATAACCTATATAGATGGAATATTGAAAGTAGGGAAATGTCATATACAGATACCCGAAGTAAAATCTGATTTGTCGTACAATGGATTTACTCAGAATGGTATTCTAACAGGTGATGGATATGTAGTTATTGATAACGACGGAACAAATCCCGGAGTTTATCAATCAGTAGTTGTGCTCGTAGATTCTATGAATACAATGTGGTCGGATGAAACAATAGCTGACATAACTGTGGAATGGGTAATTGAAAAAGCTCCCCTAATTGTTACTGCAGGAAATAAAAGGGTTGAATTTGGTGATGACATACCAATATACACTTGTACATATGTTGGATTGATTTTGGGTGATTTAGAGTATTCTAGTTTCGCGGATTCAATCGTATTTAATTGTGAATATAATGAAGCGTCTTTACCAGGAGATTATATAATCTCTTTATCTGGAATAATGTCGTTGAATTATAGCGTGACATATGAGGACGGAGTATTGACAGTTACTGAGAAAACCGTTAGTTTACCCGTCATAATTGAAAATCTGATCTATGACGGCACCAGTCTCATAGGTGTTCTTGAAGGAAGCGGATATACTATCGTTGGAAACACCGGTATAGGTGCTGGCTCTTATACAGCAATAGCAACACTTACAGATACAGATAACGCAATTTGGGCTGATTTAGAAGTTGGTTCCAAGACAATATATTGGAATATTGGCAAGGCCCCGCTATCTGTATTAATAGACGACTTCCAAATTGTTTTCGGTGATGAAATTCCCCGATACAATTTTAGTTACAGGGGATTTGTTCGTGGAGATGATGAAACATCGGTTACGGGTAGTATCGAATTTACGTGTGAATATATCGTAAGATCGAACATCGGAGATTACACAATATCCGCTTCTGGTTTGGATTCTCCAAACTATGCGATATCATATGTCGATGGGACGTTGACTGTTGAAAAGAGGCTAATCAATCCGCCCGTAGTGATAATCGATCTGGTCTACAACGGCGAAGAACAGACGGGTATCGAACCTGGAGATGATTATTATTCGAGTGGAGATAAAGGAAGAAACGCTGGCACATATGGTGCATTCGTTACGTTGAATTCGAACGCAACGACATCTTGGGAAGATGGGACAATCGATGGAAAGGCCGTTGATTGGAATATAGCCCAAAAGCCTCTTTCTTCGGAGATGTTAGCTCCTATTTGTACGCAGATATGTACGGGAACGCCTGTGGAACCGATCGTGTTAAAGGACGATATAGGTGAACTCAAGAATGGAACCGATTATACTGTTTCTTATGACAACAACACATCTGAAGGAATGGCGACGGCTTTAGTTGCTGGCATAGGTAACTATACAGGCAAAGTTCACTCGATGTTCAACGTTCTTTTAGGATATCTGGTAGAATACAATCTTAACGGTTTTATCGGAACCCCGCCAGAGAATCAGGTTATGGTTTCTGGATCTGTATTAGATCTTACGTCCACTCCAGCTCCGATAAGGGCAGGATATACGTTTATCGGATGGGCGCTCTCTTCAGTTGGAGAGGCTATCACCGAACATAAGGTCACAGAGAATGTGACATTATACGCACTCTGGGACAATAGTGAAATATCCTCATCCTCGAACCTAATTATAGAAGGTGATGGCGATGAATCTCCAATAGTTATCGCTATGGCGATAATCGCTTTGATCGATATTGTGTTGGTATATCTCATATTTATTAGAAGGATATGAACGTTTGAAACAAATTGGTCCCCGTCTACACGACGGGGACTACATTTTTAATATCTTTAAAAAAACTATGCTCGTGTGTATCCAATTTCAGAACCAAGCATCTAACGAACGCTGACTTTGTTTAGATTTATTGGTCTCTCTACATCTTTCAATACGATCTAATGCAGCTTCTACTCGAGTCGGTGAAAAATCATAAGATGCCAACATTTCCACCACTGCAGTGCGATCTATTTTTTTAGGGCGAATGTCGTAATCGTCGGAGTTAGGACTATTAAGGAAAATATCTCTCACATCTTGATATTCAGGTATTTCTTCTTTTATATGTGCCAGCACATGTTCGAGGTCACCATGTTCTTTGATAAGTTTGTGACTTCTCTTAGGGCCGATACCTTTGATCCCAGGATTAAAATCTGTGCCTATGAGGATGGCCATGTCGACTACCTGTTCTCTTGTAACGTCAAGAGCTTCCAGGAATTCTTCGAGATAGATAACTTCGGTCTTTACTTCTCTATATTGATCATTTCCAGGCATCTTGCGACGGCCGGTCATGGTTATGTTCCTTACTAAAGTAGAAGCGCCGAACAATAATGAATCAAAATCTTGTGATGCCGAAGCCCATACGTCACCTTTGGCACACATATATGCACATTGGCCTTCTCCGTCGCTGAGAGCTTGTATTATTGGAAGACCCAGATGTTCAATAAGTTCTTTTGATGATTCAGAGATCTCTGAGGTCATACGGGATGTTTGTTGGGCTTTCGAAAAAGCTTTTTTCATGTCGCCCTCTTCGATAGCCTGTTCCCATTCTTCTTTTGCTTTTTCACGTCTCTCGCGACGGCCGTCAAGAGTATCCGTTTTAAGTTCGTGTGGTTTTCCGTCAAATACGAACGAGGGTTCTATTCCAGCTTCTATAAGGTTTGCAGTCCTGTATAATATTCCAGATAAGTGTGAAGATACTCGTCCGTGGGTATCGTGTAACGGTCTACCGTCAGGTTGACGGATGCTTGAAAGGAATTGGTATATTGTATTGTACGCATCTATAGCAATGGTCTTTCCGCTCATTTCGGTCAGTTCCATGCATGTAGGTTCTATAAGTCCAGAAAGATTTACGCCCATATTAACGCCTCATGGATCCGGGCCAAAGCCCTGCCACAGTTTGATCTCTGAAGACATATCGTCTAGTTTAAAAAGTGCACTTCCCGCTGCTAGAACGGTTGCTCCTGCTTTGACGCATTAGGCCCCTGTTTCACGATTTATTCCTCCGTCTACTGAGATCTCCAGTTTAGGATTATGTTCGTCAGCCCATTCTTTTACGTAACGTATCTTATCGATCCCGGAGGGTATGAATTTCTGTCCTCCAAAGCCAGGATGCACAGTCATTATCAGTACAAGATCTGCTTCGTCAAGATATTTATCTAATACTTTTACGTCGGTTTCGGGATTGATCGAGATGCCTGGTTTTACTCCAGCGTCCGAGATCATTTTCATTGCTTTTACTGAATCTCCTTTTGATTCAGGATGTACTGTTAGATAATCTGCACCTACATCCACAAAATCAGAAATGTAACGTTCAGGACGTTCTATCATCAGGTGCACGTCAAATGGTATTTTTGTACATTTACGTATTGCCTGTATCACTGATGGACCGATAGTAATGTTCGGAACGAACATGCCGTCCATAACATCTACATGGGCCCAATCTGTACCTGAGATCTCAAGTCGTTTCATCTCATCCCCTAGTCGTGAAAAATCTGCAGATAAGATAGAGGCTGATACTTTTGTCATTACCTAGGAATGTAACACTAACTCAATTATACTTTACCCTTAAAGGAAGTGAATAAATATATCAGACCAGAGCGTTAAGGTTATTATGGCAATAGCAAAACACAATGAGAAGGTCGAGATATGCTACGTGGAAGGATGTAGTTTGGATGCAGAGAGGTCGTTCAGTCACAAGCAGGTGTCAGAGACCGATTTAAAACTAAAACCCGGAGAATACAACCAGATTCATCTTTGTAAAACACATTACCGCGAGTTCAAAAAACAGACCAAGAAGTCAAGAGTCTTGGACCGCATTTACTGATGCTTGAGATACTTTTTCTTGGAACGGGAGCTAGTATTCCTTCTCGGGATAGCGGCCTTCCTGCTATGGCTGTCCGTAGAGGTCGCAATATAATTCTCATGGACTGTGGAGAGGGTACGCAGAGGCAGATCATGCTTTCTCCGTTCTCATTCATGAAGATAAAAGCTGTGTGTATAACGCATTTACATGGCGATCATTTTCTAGGACTTCCTGGTCTGTTATTGACCATGGGCCTGTCTGGAAGAAAAGAATCAATCGTTATTGCTGGACCAGAAGGGATCGATGAGATTCTTCGTACTATAATCAGTACATGTGGTGACGATCTTCCTTTTGATATTGATATTATGGAAGTCTCTGGAGACGAGATCTTTGAAATAAACGATCTTCAGATATCTGTTTTCAGAACGGATCATACTGTACCATCTGTCGGTTTTTCGTTATCTGAGAAAGATACAATAAGAATTGACGCACGCAAAGCTGCTAAAAAAGGCATAGATCCAGAAGATATAAGTCGCATCAAGGAAGGTGTTGTTGTACAAGGCGTCACAGCGGACGATATAACCGCTTGTACCGTTAAAGGTCTAAAGATAGTTTATACTGGAGACACAAAGCCATGCGAGGGGGTTTACGACGCGGCAATGGGGGCAGACGTACTCGTACATGAGTCTACCTTCGGTATCGCTGAGAACGATATGGCGACGGGACACGGTCACACGACATCTATACAAGCTGCTGAGATTGCCAAAAGATGTGGCGTTCGAATGTTAATTCTGACTCATATAAGCAATCGTTATAAAGATCGCAATTTATTATTACAAGAGGCCGTGAAGGTATTCCCTGACACAGTAGTAGCCGAGGATTTTAAACATTTTTCTGTAACTCGTAAAAACATCAAATCAGTTTAAGAAGATCTGTGCTTGTGATAACACTAACAATCTTTCCTTTTCTTGATACCAGGACAGCATCACTGTCATTCATTAGAAGTGCCACCGTTGATAGAGGAGTACTTTCTGAAACCACGGGAAATGATTCACCCATAACATCGCGTATCAAGACATTTCGTAGATTTTCCATATGTATCCCCTCTTCTTCGATAAGGTTCAGTATCCTTCTTTCAGAGATACTTCCCACTGGGATGTTTCCGCTCATAACTGGTAGTTGTGAGAATCCGCTACGTCGCATTAATTCTGATGCGACCCTTAGATAATCCTCTGCGTTCACAGTAATAGGTGAATCAGAAGCGATATCCGACGCGGTACGATCTATTTTCTTCGATCGGTTAAGGAATTCTAAAGTTTCTAACAATTTAACCACTGTTTCGTAACTAGTTTTCGTTTTACCCGTTTCTATTTTAGTTATAGTGCTTTGACTAACTCCAGATGCAATTGCCAGATCGAATTGTGTAATGCCTAGTGTCAATCTTCTTTTTTTGATATCTGATTCTGGCGGATATTTCACATCATTCTGACTTAATTATTCATATATGAATATTTCTTACGAATTACTTTATAAGCGATGAATTAATAAGACATTTCACAGCATTAAGCTGGGAGGCTATGAATTTGGCTAAGCACATTTACTTTGAAGGTATCAATGAGATGCCTATACCGGACAGGAATGTCGAAATAGTTGAGAGAAAGGGTATCGGACACCCTGATAGCGTGGCCGATGGAATAGCGGAGTCCGTAAGTAAGGAACTCTGCAAAATGTATATCAAAGAGTTTGGTCACGTCCTTCATCACAATACTGACGAGACACAAATCGTCGCAGGAAAAGCAGACCCTGAGTTCGGCGGTGGAATAATTATCGATCCGTCATACATGTTACTTGTAGGACGCGCCACCACCGAGGTAGACGATGGTAAAAAGATTAAAACCCTGCCATGTAAACCCGTCGCCCTTAAGGCGGCCAGGAACTATTTGAAGAACAACTTCCCTAACGTGGATGTTGATTCTGAGATAATTTTGGACGCAAGGATCGGTCTAGGATCCGACGATCTTACAGGAGTATACAAATCATCTGGATTCCACGCTAACGATACCTCTTTCGGTGTCGGATATGCACCATATTCGGTTACGGACAGACTTGCACTTTACACAGAAGAGTTCATCAACGGTGATTTGAAGAAAAAGATGCCAGAGACAGGGCAAGATGTAAAGATAATGGCTTCAAGGATAGGTAAAGACGTCACTCTTACCGTAGCATGTGCTATGGTCGACAGACATTTGACGGATTCCGACGCATATATTTCTGCTATTGAGCAGCTTAGAAATGAAGTTATTGACAACGCATTGAAGATAATCGGTGACGATGACATAAACGTAAAAGTCGATGTTAACACAGGAGATGACTACGACCGCGATGTCTACTATCTTACAGTTACAGGAATGTCCCAGGAAATGGGAGACGATGGTTCCGTAGGAAGAGGTAACAGATGTAACGGACTTATTACTCCATACAGGCCAATGTCAATGGAAGCAACATCTGGAAAGAATCCTATCACGCATATTGGAAAGATATACAACATACTTTCCAACATCGTCGCTAATGAGATATCTAAAGAGGTCGGACCAGAGGCAGAGATACGCGTAAGATTGTTATCACAGATTGGAAAACCAATATCAGAACCGCTAAACGCATCAATTCAGGTGCTCGCATCCGGAGCGGATGAGAGCAAGAACGTTTCCAAGTGGAAATCTGATGCAGAAGGTATCATGGAAGATTGGCTTAACAACATTGATAAGGTTACAGAACTTATAGCCACTGGAAAGGTCAGAACATTCTGATGTTTTCAACGGTGATCTGGGTATGAAGATAATTGATGTGCCGCGTTACGGTCCGATGTTCAGGTTCAGCGACGCTAATGTTTACTGGATGTTGTACTTGCTTTCTGATGGAAAGAGGATTGGTAGGAAACGACTTTCCGAAGAGGTTGGTGTAGG
>CAYYMA010000016.1:7127-14987 GCA_964472805.1 uncultured Methanomassiliicoccales archaeon
GGCATTAAAGCTGGTGCCACCAGCTGTACGACCATTGTTATACGCGACGGAACACTTTTAATCCCTCCAGATTGGAATGTTGATATAGAAGATCCAGAACTGGCAAAGCATATCCGTGAAGATCTTGCCATGACCGAAAAGGATATTATAATCGTTGGCGGCGGAGAGACCAAACTGTTGGCTATCGAAGCAGCCGTCTCGGCGGCACTCGAACTCTTCTGATAAAACTATTTACATCAACCCCCTTTCTTAATTCATGAAGCACCTTGTGAGTTTTTCCGTATATGAGGATACGGATGTTCTGTCGTCCGATCTTAGTCTAAATTTTAAAGAGATAGGATGCGACGGTATAGAGCTTCTCACTGGATATGATAAAGTGCCTAACGGCCATCGAAAATACGCTACGGCGGTCCATCTACCTTATGCCGCTGATTGGTATTGTGCGTGGAACGGCGATAACGTTCCAGAGTGTGATTCTGACACTGCAAGATTTACTATGTACGGTACTTGCAGAAACGAAGTATCCGATAATTTGGCACACGCTATATCCATAGCTTCGGAAATAGATCCTCCCTACGGTGTACTTCACGCTGGAAACGTGAACTTGGATGAGGTTTTGAAGCATCAGACTAGTGTGAGTGATAAACGAATACTGAGTGCTTTCTGTGAGATGATAAATTCTGCGGTATCCTTACTGCCTAAAGGTCGTCCACCGTTTAAACTAGCATTAGAAAATCTATGGTGGCCTGGTCTCAAAATGATCAATGGTTGGGAAATCCAGTTCTTTGATCAAAAACTAGAGTTCGAAGAATGGGGTATCTGTTTGGACACAGGACATCTATTGAATTGTCTTCCCTGCATCCGTTGTGAAGAAGAAGCCGTCTGTGCACTTGAAAAGATATTTTACGGTTACAGTTCAAGTGTCAAAGATAAGATCGATACGATGCATCTTCATTACAGTGCATCATCCGATTACCGTGAATGTTTCAAAGACTGCGATAAAGGTAACGATACAATGGACGAGTTCATGAAGAAAGCTTATGATCACATATCGGTAATCGATCAACACCTTCCATTCAGATCTTCTGGATGCGTGGATCTTGTTAGAATTATCGATCCAAATTACGTTACGCATGAAATGAACGGGTCGGTTTCTGGAAATATTTTAGGAGATTTTAAGCTTCAACGTTCTCATTTTTCTAAGAATTGACGAATGCTTAAATAATAGCTCTATCTTGCATACCCCAGAGGAAAGAAAATGGCACGTTTTAAAGAGGCTGAGGCCCGGCTCCTTGATAAGTCCGTATGCATGAAATGTTCAGCTACGAACCCACCAAAGGCGACCAAATGCCGTAAATGCGGTAATGGTAGTCTCAGACCTAAAGCTAAAGAGAGCAGGAAGCAGTGAGCCTAGTAGTGGCCGTGCCAAATAACGGCCTGGCTCCTGACTGTTCCTTTAATTTATATAGTCAAGAACCGTAAGGAATACCGACCTTAACGGAGGTTATCTTATGAAAGTATTGGTGGTCGACGATAACATCGCTATACAGGAAGTTCTCAAAGAGATCATCACTAACGCAGGTCATGAGGTTTATTCAGCTTCTTCTGTATCAGATGCGGCTGAGCTTGTATTAGATGTTCACCCTAATTTAATTTTTTTAGATTCTTATGTCGGTGGAGAGCCTGGCCTCAATATTATTAAAGAAGTCCAAGAAGAAAATCTCAACATAAGGATGAAGATTTACGTCATAAAGAACAATAAAGAACACATTCCAAAAGACGAGCCATTTGTGCTGGGGGAAATTGAAAAACCATTTACTAGTGCAGATATAATAAAGATATTAGAAAAAGAGTACAATATTCCTTATTCTTCGCCTTCAGTTAAAAAACCGATCGAACCTAAACGACGTCTATGGGGAAATCGTGATAAAAAGCAGCCTGAACAAGAGAAATCTATACTTAATTCAGGCAAAACTTACATCATAATAGAGGACGTACCTTCAGCGGTGTACGATTATGTAGAAAAGTTTGCCAAAGAAGGTCATGCTATTCTAATAATTACTACCAGTAAGATTAAAGCGATTAATGAGAGGATGAAGCACATCAAGATGAACATAGTCGCACTTTCATCTAAACCGAGACTTGATTACAAGGATATAAGGAAGCTCGGAACACTTACTGAAACAATTAACAAATTCATTAAAGATAACGATCGTCCCGTCGTAGTAATCGATAGACTTGCGCCACTAATAGAAAATAACGGAGCAAACCGTATTCTTACTATGGTAAGACAGCTCACTACTGAAAATGAAGGATCAGCAACGTTCTTAATTTCTACCAGTGAAAAGTCCATTGATAGAAAAGGGATGGATATACTTGGTCATAATATGGAGATCCATAAGATCGAGTCGATTGAGGCTATTAAATGAGAATAGATAGAGTTTGGGCAAGGGAAGTCCTCGATTCAAGAGGTAACCCTACGGTTGAGGCTGAGATAACTGTTAATGGACACAAGATCAGAGCGATAGCACCTTCTGGGGCGTCAACTGGTACGTGGGAAGCTCATGAGCTCAGAGATGGCGGAAACAGATACTCTGGTAAAGGTGTATTGAAAGCTGTCAACAACGTACGTACTGAGATATCCAACGTTCTAGTGGGAATGGATCCCTCGGACCAAGAGTCCATCGATCAGGCCATGATAGACCTTGACGGAACTTCAAATAAGAGAAGGCTAGGTGCGAATGCGACGGTGGCTGTTTCACTTGCTGTTGCAAAGGCTGGTGCGATGTCACGTGGTATTCCTGTCTATGAGCACATAGGGAAAAATAACGTAACTATTCCTGTGCCAATGTTCAATATTATAAACGGAGGAATGCACGCTGGAGGAAATCTGAAAATACAAGAATGTATGATTGTTCCTGCAGGTTCTCCTACGTTTTCAGAATGTCTTAGGGCGGCGGCAGAAATATACACTTCATTAAAAGAATTATTGTTTAAAAAATACGGCCCATTGGCAATCAATGTTGGTGACGAAGGAGGATTCGCGCCTCCAATGGATACTGTTGCAGAAGCTCTCGGAGCTATAACGGAAGCCGCTTCTCAAGCCGGATACACTCCAGGAAAGGATATATTTTTAGCAATCGATGCAGCGGCATCCGAATTTTATATCGATGAAAAATACGAAGTCGATGAGATGAGCCTAACTGCTGGTGAGCTTGCCGATCATTATGCGGCACTTTCAAAAGAGTTTCCTCTGATCAGTATTGAAGATCCGTTCTTCGAGGACGATTTTGATACTACTGCAGAGCTTACGCGTAAGATAGGAAAGAGCGTACAGATCGTAGGAGACGATCTTTTTGTAACGAATACAGAAAGGTTGTTGCGTGGAATAGATATGGGTGCGGCGAATGCACTTTTATTAAAAGTCAATCAGATTGGTACTGTTTCTGAGTCTGATCGTGCTGCATCAGCCAGTTTTGATAGTAATTATCACGTCGTGGTATCCCATCGTTCAGGTGAATCAGAAGATACGACGATAGCAGATTTATCAGTCGGTTGGGGAACTGGACAGATAAAGACCGGTGCTCCCGCTCGTGGCGAGAGGACTGCAAAATACAACAGACTATTGAGAATCGAAGAAGAGCTCGGCTCTAAAGCTGTCTTCCCTGGTATCAAAGCTTTCAGGTTCTGATATCATGAATAAGCTCTTCATGGCGGACGAAAAGGGCGTTAGGGAGGGTTACACCATGGACGTGTACTTCGAACACACCAAACAGATCCTGGAGGCAAAAGGTCTCGATAAGACCAATGTGTGTGCAGAGTTCTCAAGCGGTGCGTTGCCCTGTGGATGGGATTGGGCCGTATTCTGTGGTCTCGAAGAAGTCATACGACTGATGGAAGGCATGAACGTTACTATCTATGCGGTTCCCGAGGGTACCGTGTTCCGTGCTCGAACTCAAGCAAGTGTAAGAGTTCCTTTGATGAACTTTTCAGGCAACTATGTTGATTTTGGAATTATGGAGACTGCTATATTGGGTATGATTTGTCAACCTACCGGTATTGCGACTAAGGCCGCAAGAATGAAACTAGCGGCTAAGGCAAAATCTGTTATCGCTTTTGGGAACAGAAGGATGCATCCTGCGATCTCTGGGATATTGGATCGTTCCGCGTACATAGGTGGATGTGATGACGTATCGTCAAACATCGGAGGAGACCTGATAGGAAAGAAACCTTTAGGTACTGTGCCTCACGCACTACCGTTAATGATGGGTAGTAACGATGCTGCCTTCAGAGCTTTTGATGAAATAATCGATTCATCTGTGCCACGTATAATGTTAATAGATACTTTCTCGGATGAACGTACCGCAGCCGTTGAAGCATGCAAATCTGTGAAGGACCTCGTAGGCGTTAGACTTGATACTCCCGGTTCTAGAAGAGGTAATTTTAAAGAACTCATCGACGAGGTCCGTTGGGAGATGGATATGAACGGCTTCGAACATGTAAAAATAATAGTTTCCGGTGGATTAGACGAAGACGCCGTATCAGAATTAGCGGATACATGTGTTTCAAGCTTCGGTGTCGGGACTTCTATATCTAACGCTCCAACTATAGATTTCTCAATGGATTTGGTTGAGAAGGACGGCAAGCCTATTGCCAAGAGAGGCAAGTTCGCTGGACGTAAGTTCCCTTATCGTTGTCCTTGCTGCTATACCATGGGTGTTTCGCTCAGACCGGACGACGAAATAAAATGTGAATGCGGAAGTTCTATGGAAATGATCGAGAAACTAATACTAAAAGATGGCAAGAGAGTTGCCCCCGAGGTCAAACCCAAAGAGGTCCGCCAGTATGTGGTCGATCAAATGTCGCATATCAAAGATGTATAATAAGGTCTGCTTTTTATTCTCCAAATATTATTATTCTGCTACCAAATAATAATCAATATATTACTCTTTCTAAGTATCGTATGCGAGCTCAAACGCCTGGTAACAGAAAGCTTATATGCACTCTCAAGATAGTAAACATGAGCACTTCCGTAGGCATCTTATGATGGGTCAGAAGCCTTATTAGTAGCTCTATCATCGGGGGAAGTAGGATAGAGGATATTGGAAGTTTAGCAGATTGTTGTACAGACAGTATGCTAGGCGTTACTTTGGATAGCATTAGAATTGAAAGCATGATGAACGTCTACTGCGAGTGCGGTAGTATCGTCTGGCTTGATCGATTAGAGATGGGTCTAAAGCTCCGTATCGGAAAAAGTCTGGAATGCATCAAATGCCGTAATAAACGTATCTCTGAAGATATCGATACTTTGAACAGACACTTTGACGGCGAAAATATTTTTGAAGATTACTGATCTTCTATTTCGTCTTTGGCGACTTTCTTAGTCACTGCCTTTTTTGTAACAGCTTTCTTCGTTGCGGGCTTTTTCGTTGCCGCTTTCTTCGTTACTGTTTTCTTAGGTTCGGGCCCATCTTTAGGTTCAGCCGCTTTCTTCTTTTCCTTTCCAGGACAATTAGGATTTATGCAATCCTCTGATTTTCCAAAAAGGATAATTGGAGCTAAACATAGTTCACATTTCTTATCAGTCGGAGTAATGGTGCCTCTAGGTCTTAGAGGATAAGTCTGAGTGCATGCAGGCCATTCGGTACAACCTGCAAACCTTCTTCCTGCCTTTGAGTACATCATGCGTATCGTTCCTTTACCGCATGTCGGGCAATCGCCGAGGAATATGCGGTCCGTATTAGATTTGCATTTTGGATCTATACATTGCAAAAGTGGAGGGTTACCTTTCCTTATGACTTTAAGGTGTGGAAGCCCACAGACTTCACACACTGATTCTGCAGGCTGGTTAAGTGAACCGCGAGGTAACGGGTATGCACTAGTGCACTCAGGATATCCATCACATCCGATAAAGTTCCCATTCTTCGATCTTTTAATATTTAGTTCATTACCGCAGGAAATGCATTTGCCTATGTGTTGCTGAGTCCTTAGAGCATTCCTAATTTCACTGCCTATGGCTTCTTTGTTAGTCGAGATCTTTTCTGAAACGCTGTAAAGCATATCCTGAGATTCTTTTACTATATCGTCCAAAGTGCGCTCACCGCTGCCGATCTTGACCATGTCATCTTCGAGTCTAGCGGTCATATCATGTTCGGTGATACCTCCGCCGTATTTTTCTAACGCTTTTATTAAAGCGACACCACCGACGGTAGGGATCATACGGTTGCCTTGAACATAATTTCTGGAATAAAGTTTTGCGAGTATGTCGTGTCTCGTACTTTTTGTTCCTAATTGTAAACGGTCCATCTCTTGGATGAGCGAACCCTGATTGTATCTGTATGGCGGCTTAGTTTCTGATTCTTCGATCAATATCGAACGGATCTCTATTTCGTCGCCTTCTTCCATTTTGGGAACGGTTGAATCCTTAGATTTAAGGTATTTTCCGTAATATTTTTTCCATCCTTTGAATTTCTGTTTATAGCCGTCGCATTTGAAATCTTCGCCGCCTACGTCTATAACACATTTAGTAATCTCTGCGATAGCCACTGGACCAACGGTGGCTAAAAACCTTCTAACGATAAGTTCGTAAAGTTTCCATTTGTCGCCTTTCATTTTGCTGGATGAAGCTGCTGCGGTGGGATAGATTGGAGGATGGTCCGTAGTACGTCTCTTTCCTTTCGAAGGATAGATCTTGTCCTGTGCCAGTATCTCTTCTACCTCATTTTTGAAGTCCGAGTTTTTAAGTTTTTCAAGTACCGCTTTAAGGCTCACACTTTTTGGATATTCAGTGTTCTCAGTACGTGGATATGAAATGTATCCCCCTGTGTAAAGGTCCTCGGCCAGTTTCATTGTGGTGGTCGGTGGTATTCCGATCTTGTTGGCCTCGACCTGCATCGCAGTGGTATCGAACGGAGGCGGACGATATTCCTCCTTCTCCGTTACTTCGTAAGTGGTAACCTTTCCTTTCTTTATTTCTGAAATGCGTGATTCTATAGCTTTTGCTTCTTCCTCTTTCCAGAAGGGGTTGCCTGCATGATCTCCTTGGAAAGCTAGCATACCAAAACGACCGACGATGTTCCAGAACGGTACGGATTTAAAATTTTCTACTTCTTCGTTCTTATCTACGAGAAGTTTAAGTGTAGGACTTTGAACTCGACCGACGGACATAAAGTTATTTCCTACCTGTCCGGAAGCAAGAGATATCTGTCTAGTTAGTACGGCACCCCAAGAGAGGTCGATTATCTGTCTGGCTTCTGCCGCGTTAGAAAGTTTTTTATCTGGAAGTTCCAAGTTCGCAAAAGCATTCTCGACCTCGGATTTGGTCAATGCACTGAACCTAGCACGTTTTACTTTGGACATATCAATGCCTGCAGCCTCTACGGTCTCCACACCGATAAGTTCTCCTTCACGATCAAAGTCGGTAGCTATTATTATTTCATCAGCTTTAGCAGCTGAAGTTTCAATGTTATTCAATATGGATTTTACTTTGACTGTCTTAACCTGTGGTGCGTAAACGAGGTCCGTAGGTGAACCCGCTCCCCAGTCGTTGAATTCCGCGGGATAATCCAGCTCAAGAATATGTCCCCTAAGGCTGACAACGTCGTATTCGTCGTTTCCCGCTGAAAAAGAAATCACTGAAGCCCCACCTATTTTTTCTGTAGTGTATTTTCCATCAGAAAGTATAGTGGATATCCTCCTTGCGGCATTGGCTTTCTCAGTGATAATCAGCTTTTTCATTGGACATCCGACATCTTAGGCATTATTTAACTATTGGCGATTTGTGTCACTAAGTTTTCAATGTAATCTAATTAAGTAATTTAATAACGTATTCATTTATAGGTGCAGGGTCAGAAAGAGTTG